>DASUYB010000123.1 GCA_036377595.1 Longimicrobium sp.
GGCGAACAAGGAGGCATCCCCGAAGCTATAGGGGGCACTGCAGGTAGTCCCCACAACCGCCCAGGCAGGTGCGAAGAGCCGGCCTCCATGTCGCCCGGGAGAAACCGCTCCAGGAGGTTTTTACACAGTCTGGGCCGGCCACACCGCAACCAGCGTCCGCGCAGGAGGTTGCAGGCCGAAGGATCTATCGCCGCGTCCGCACGACGGCCGGGGATGAGGACGGGTGCTTCGTGCGATATCCAGGAAAATCTCCCAGCCGGTTGGCGGGGTGCGGATGCCGGATGTCCCTGAAACGGTGCCGGATATCCCCATTTCATTCCAGCGGCGAGGCGGTGCGATGACATTCGTTTACAGGGGATCCATCCCCGGCGGCGTGGGACCGCACGCGCCGGCTCGCGCCCGGACGACCACCTCCATCTCCAGAGGCACCCCATGAAGAAGCACCGGCTGGACCTCGACGCGCTCGGCGTGGAATCGTTCACCACCAACGGCCCCGCGGCGCGCGCCGGCACCGTCGTGGCGTTCGACGCGGGCACCGTGAACACCAGGGATGTCAACAACACCTGCAACTTCGTCTGCTGGAACACCATCGATTGTCCCGGCGACACCGATCACACCGCCTGCCTGGAGTGCTTCACCGAGGGAAACACCTGCACGCAGCTGACCGACTGCCGCTACCCCACGCAGCTGGAGACCTGCACCACCTGCGAAACCACGGCCTGCTGAGCGGGAGATGAACGACGAGGGCGCGGCCCCGCTCCGGGTGCCGCGCCCTCGCCCGCTCCGGGACGGAAGCCCGGTCCATCCCCCCTCTCCTTCACCCTGCCGGCACACCTGCGAGCTGGGGGATGCGCAGCCGGACGCGCACGCCGCCGCCCTCGGGCGAGGTGATGCGCAGCGACGCGCCGGCGCCGTAGTGCTGGCGCAGGCGCGCGGCCGTGTTGCGCAGCCCGATCCCCGCCCGCGCGCGCGTCCAGCCGGCGGGAAGGCCCGCGCCGGTGTCGCGCACCTCCACGCACAGCGCGCCGTCGCCCGCCAGACGCGCGCGGATGGTCAGCGTCACCGGGCGGCGCGTGGGGCCCAGGCCGTGGCGGATGGCGTTCTCCACCAGCGGCTGCAGCACCAGGTGCGGCACCAGCGCCTCCCGCGCTGCCGGCGCCACCGCGATCCGCACCCGCAGTCGCTCGCGGTAGCGCACCCGCTCGATGGCCAGGTACCGCGCCAGGAACCCCAGCTCCTCGCGCAGCGTCACCAGCTGCGCGTCGGAGCGGCGCAGCGTGCGCCGCAGCAGCCGCGACAGGCGCCGCAGCACGTCCACGGCGTCGTCCGCGTCCTGCTGCAGCAGCGCCGACACAGAGTTCAGCGCGTTGAAGAGGAAGTGGGGATGGAGCTGCCCCTTCAGCGCGCGCAGCTGCGCCCCGCGGAGCTGCGTCCGCAGCCTCAGCGCGCGCGTGGCCGCCTCGCCCACCGCGCGGAAGTAGACCACCGCCTGCCCGAACGCCGCGCACCCCGCGTACAGCGGGAGGTACGTCGTCGCCCCTTCCCAGAAGATCACGGAGAACGGCGGCGGACGGGGGAGGAGCCAGTGGCGGAGCGCAATGCGGACGGCGCCGGCCGCGATCATCAGCAGCGCCCCGGCCAGCAGCAACGCCGCGGCCCCGCGGCCCGGTCGCTCTCGGAGCCGGACGCGGCCGCCGGCCCACACCGCCGAGGGCGCCAGCAGCATGGCCGGCACGTCGAGGATGGCCGCGCTGGCGGCGGCCGCGCGCAGCGAGAACGGCTGCCCGCCCACCCATTCCGGGGCGTAGCGGGCGAGCAGCCAGCGCGCGGCCATGCCCACCGCGGCCAGCGCCACCCACGCCAGCAGGTAGGCCGCCGCCAGCCGGGCGGTGGGCCGGGGGATCTCCTCCGTCCACGGCGCCGCCGGCGGCTGCGGCGCGGCCGCCTCCCCGCCGCTCCACCCGGCGGGGATCGCCATCTCGTCGCCGGCCGACGCGCCGTCGCGCGCGGGCCGCACGGCGATGCGGAACCACGGCCGCCCCTCCCGCGCCCACCCGGCGAGGTCGACCGCGAGCCGGCCGGGACGGTCCGCGTGGCGCGCCAGCAGGCGCTCGAGCGGCGCCTGCAGCTCGCGGCGGTGCACCGGCGCCCGGCGCAGCGCGCACGGCAACGCGGCGTTGAAGTCCACCCCCTCCGCGCGGCAGGCGCCCTCCACCGCGGCGCAGGCGCGCATGCACTCCACCTCCTCGTCTACGCTCACGGGGTCGCCCGGCCGCCCGTGCAGCGCCAGCCGCAGGTAGTCGCCCAGCCGGCAGACGGCGGCGTCGGCGCGATGCGGGTCCATGCGCGCCGTGTCGGCGATGCGCCGCAGCGCGCGCAGCAGCAGGCGCGGGTTGACGCCGGCGCGCACCGAGCGCAGCTCCTGGTCGGCCACCTCCGCGCGCAGCCGCGCCAGACGCCGCTCGTCGCCATCCAGCCGCAGCGCGGCCTTGAGCGCGTATCCGGCAGCCACCGCAGCTACCGCGCCCGGCACGGTGGACGGGAATACGGCCAGCTGCATCAGCGGTACGTAGCGCCAAACTGGAAAGACGAGTGTGATGGCCAGCAGCGCCAGCTGCCGTGCGCCCAGCACGGCCAGGGCGCCCAGCACCACCCGCCCCAGCGTGTCGCGGCGCAGCGGCACGCGGAACGCCACGGCGATGGCCGCGGCATAGGCGGCCATCCATCCCAGCTCGTCCCACGCGGCCGCGGCCAGTCCCACCGGCCACTCCGGGTCGCCGGGCGGCAGGATGGTAAGCATCAGCGCCACGTGCCCCGCCATCAGCGCCGCCCAGAGCAGCGCCAGCGCGGCCCATACGCCGCGCCTGCGGAAGGCGCCGGCGACGGTCGGCGTGTCGGGCGGGGCGGGTCCCGCGCGGCGCCGGCTCACCGGGTGAAGAAGGCGCGCACGCGGTCGCGGTAGCGCCGGCTGGAGACCAGGCGGGTGCCATCGCGCAGCACCAGCTCGTACTCCGTCCCCGACCACGGGCGCATGGCGGTCACGAAGTCGAAGTTGACGATGGCCGAGGCGCGGATGCGCACGAAGCGCGCGGGGTCGAGCTTCTCTTCCATCCCCCCCAGCGTGTCACGGAGGAGGTACGCGCGCCTGCCGGCGTGCAGCGACACGTAGTTGTCGGCCGACTCGATCCACTCGATCTCCGCCGCCGGCACGAACAGGTACTGGCCGCCGCTGCGCACCATGAAGCGGGTGGGATATTCCCGCGGCGCGCGCACCGTCTCCAGCAGCGCCTGCAGCCGCGCCTGGAAGCCCGCCAGCCGCCGCGTGCGGATCACCTCGCGCGCGCGCCCCAGCGCGGCGGCGAAGCGTGCGGCGTCGTACGGCTTGAGGAGGAAGTCGAGCGCCTGCACCTCGAACGCGCGCACCGCGTGCTGGTCGAGCGCGGTGACGAAGACGGTGACCGGCATCCGCTCCGGCCCCACGCGCGCGATCACCTCGAAGCCGTCGATCCCGGGGATCTGGATGTCGAGGAACACCAGGTCCGGCCGCAGCTCGGCGATGGCGCGGGCCGCGTCGATCCCCTCGTCGCATGCGCGGACGACCACCACGTCCGGCTCCGGCTCCAGCAGCCGCTGCAGCCGCTCGCGCGCCAGCGGCTCGTCCTCCACGATCAGCGCGGTGATCCGCTCGTCCGGCAGGTGCATCGGGGTCCTTCGGGGGATCACGACGAGGAAGATCTTCGCGGTTTGAGGCGCTGCCCGGGCACGCGCGAAAGGCAGCCACCCGCGCCGCCGCCTCATCGGCAAGCAGTTGAAGCCTCGCGCAGTTTGCGAGGCTTTCCAATGTTCCAGCCGCGGGTTTACCCGCCCGTTCCGAAGCAGCCGCCGGCCACCTACAACCGCGCCAGCACGATCGCTCGTGACACGCGCGGACGCCGGCATGGCGATCCTGGACGCCCGGTCCGACAGAAGGAAGTCTCTCAAACGATAGCGCCGCCTGCCTCCGCGCGAACAGCGGGCGGGGACAGGCGGCAGCTTTTCGGGGATGGATGGAGAAGGCGCCGGCGTCAGCCCCCGGCGGCGGCGGTGGCCACGGCGTCGCCCAGCGCGGCGGCGATGGAGCCGGCCAGGCGCACCGCCAGGTCCTCCACGAACGGATGCTGGAGGATGGTCCCATGGCTCCCCCCCATGCGGTGCACCGTCGTCCCCCCCAGCGCGCGCGAGCTCCAGTACTCCACCGCGCCGTCGCGGGGAAGCGCGCGCTCGCTGGCCGCGGTGCGCACGTACGTCAGGTGCCCGTCGTACGCGGGGGGATCGTAGTCCACCAGCGCGCCCAGGTTCGCGCGCCGCACGCGGGTGAGCGTCAGCACCTCGTCCACCCGCGACGCGGGGAGGAGCTTCGGCGACTTCACCACCCGCACCGCCTCGGTCGCCTGCTCGCGGTGGGGGAGATGGCGGATCTTCTCGATCCGCACCAGCGACGCGGCGGCCCAGCCGATCAGGTCCGCCACGATGCGCTGGAGGACGCGCGCGTGGTCCAGCGCATCGCCGGCCCGGTCGCGCGGGGTGGGAACGCCGGTGTCGAGCAGCGCCACCATCGCCACGTCGTACCCCGCGGCGCGCATCTGCCGCCCCATCTCCCACGCCACCAGCCCGCCGAACGACCATCCGCCCAGCAGGTACGGCCCCTCCGGCTGCAACTCGCGCACGGCCGCGGCGAAGTACGCGGCGATCTCCGGGACCGTCTCCAGCGGCATCAGCCCGTCGTCCGTCCCCCGCGCCTGCAGCCCGTACACCGGCTGGTCCGCGCCCAGCAGCCCGGCGAGATGGTGATAGCACACCACGTGGCCGCCCCCCGGCGGCGCCAGGAAGAGCGGCGGCCGCGCGTCGTCCGCGTGCGCCGGGAGATGGAGGGGGATGAGGGGCGGCTTGCTCTGCGCGCGCCCGCCGGTCAGCGCGCCCGCCAGCCGCGCGACCGTCGGCGCGTGGAGGACGGCGGCCAGCGGCATCTCCATCTCCAGCTCCGAGCGCACGCGCGCCGCCAGCCGCGCGGCGATGATCGAGTGGCCGCCCAGGTCGAAGAAGTCGTCGTGGATCCCCACGCGCTCCATCCCCAGCACGTCGGCCCAGATCGCCGCGAGCTTCGCCTCCAGCGGCGAGCGCGGCTGCGTCGCCCGCCCCGCCGCCGTCTCGTCCGCGGGGGCGTCGGGGAGGGCGCGGCGGTCGACCTTGCCGCTGGTGGTGCGGGGGAGCGCGGCTAGCCAGGCGAACGCGGCCGGCACCATCGCGTCGGGCAGCCGCTCGCGAAGGTGCTGGCGCAGCTCCGCCGCCGTCGGCCGCGCCTCGTCCTCCTTCGCCACCAGCCAGGCGGCCAGCCGCCGCGACTCGCCCTCGCCGCGCGCGTCGACCGCGGCCTCGGCCACGGACGGGTGCGCGGCCAGCGCCGTCTCCACCTCGGCCGTCTCGATGCGCACGCCGCGCACCTTCACCTGCGCGTCGCGGCGGCCCAGGTGCTCCAGCGTGCCGTCGTCCAGCCACCGCCCCGCGTCGAGCGTGCGGTACATCCGCGACCCCGGCGGCCCGTACGGATCGGGGCGGAAGCTCTCCGCGGTCAGCGCCGGCCGCCCCGCGTACCCCCGCGCCACCCCCGCGCCGGCCAGCCAGATCTCCCCCGCGACGCCGATGGGCGACGGGCGCAGCTCCGCGTCGAGCACGTACGCGCGGCCGTTGGAAACGGGCGCGCCGATGGACATCCGCCGCACCTCGCGCGGGATCTCCCACGCGGTCGAGTAGGTGGTGTCCTCCGTCGGCCCGTAGACGTCGATCACCCGCTCCACCACCCCCGTCGCGTACAGGGCGCGGGCGAGCGCGAGGGGGACCGCCTCGCCGCCGATCATCAGCACCCGCACGGTGGCGGGAAAGCGCCGCTCGCGCAGCATCTCCGCCGCGACCGAGGTGACCATGAACGCCAGGCGCGGCTCGCGGCCCGCGGGGATCGCCTCGAGCGGGCCGCCGGTGAGCACCAGCGCGCCGCCCCACGACAGCGGTCCCCACATCTCCATCAGCGTGGGATCGAAGGTGACGGTGCTGTGGGCGAGCACGCGCGCGCGGTCCTCTTCCGCCACCGTCCGCCGCACCCAGTCCAGCAGGGCCACGCCGCTGCGATGCTCGATCTCCACCCCCTTGGGGCCGCCGGTGGATCCCGAGGTGGTGATGACGTAGGCCAGGTTCTCCGGCGCGAGGGGGACGTCCGGGTCCGCCGCGCTCTCGCGCGACAGGTCGGCCGCGTCCAGGGCGATGGCCATCACCCCGCGCGCGTCCTCCAGCGCCCCGCGCGAGGCGGCGTCGGTGAGCACGGCCGCCGCCCCCGCGCCGCGCAGCACCGCCGCCACGCGCGCCGGCGGGTGCGTGGGATCGAGCCCGACGTACGCGGCGCCGCTCTTCATCACCCCCAGCAGCGCGGCCACGAGATCCGGCGTGCGTTGCATGCAGACACCCACGCGCGCCTCCGGCCTGGCTCCGAGACGGCGCAGGCGGTGGGCGATGCGGTTCGCGCGCGCGTTCAGCTCACCGTACGTCACCGACACGTCCGCGCCGAACTCGATGGCGATCGTATCCGGCCGCTCGCGGGCGATCCGCTCGAACGCGTGGTGGATGCACCCGGCGGGGATGGGGGATTCCGTGCGGTTCCAGTCCTCCGTGATGCGCTGGACCTCGCCCGCGTCGTGGATCGCCACCGCGGCGAGCGGCTGATTGGCGTCCGCGACGAAGCCGGCGAGCATCGCCTGCAGGCGGCGGAGGAGGCGCGCGGCGGTCGCCGGCTCGTAGAGGGCAGCGGAGAACTGCAGCTCCAGGTGCAGCCGGCCGCCCATCTCCTCGGCCAGCAGCGTCATGTCGAACGGCGAGGTGCCGGTGTCGACCACCTCGAACGCCATCTCCGCGCCGGGAAAGGCGGGCGGCACGGCGGCGTGGTCGCCGTAGACGACCAGCGACTGCACCAGCGGTGGCCGCGAAGGCTCGCGCCGCGCGCCGGCGATCTCCACCGTGCGGTCGAACGGCAGCCGCGCTCGCTCGGTGGCGCCCACCACGCCGCGGTGCGCGCGGCGGATGGCCTCGCGCACCGTCGGCGCGCCGCCCAGCCGGAAGCGCAGGGGGACGGTGTTGGCGAAGAAGCCGACCATCCCCTCGATCTCCGGCGTCCAGCGGTTGGCCACCAGGGTGCCGAGGAGGAAGTCGTCCGCGTCCGCGTGGCGGTGCAGCACCGCCGCCCACGCGGCGGCGAAGACGGCGAACGGCGTTGTCCCCTCGCGCCGGGCCAGCGCGCGCAGGCTGGCGGTGAGGTCGGGGGAGAGATCCGCGGCCGCCTTCGCGCCGCCATACCCCTGCAGCGGCGGGCGGGGGAGGTCGGGGATGATCTCGAAGACGTGCGGCGCGCCGTCCAGCTCGCGGCGCCAGTGCTCCACGTCCGCCGCCAGCGCGCGCTCGTCCAGCGCCTTGCGCTGCCACGACGCGAAGTCGCGGAACCGCGCCGGGAGCGGGGGGAGATCGGGCGCCGTCCCCGCCAGCTCGGCGGCGTAGAGGATGCCCAGCTCTCGCCGCAGGATCGCCGTCGACCACCCGTCCCCCGCGATGTGGTGGAGCGCAACCACCAGCACGTGCTCGCGCGCGGCGACGCGGACGAGCAGCGCGCGCAGCAGCGGCCCGCGCGCCAGGTCGAACGGCCGCGCGGCGTACTCGCCCACGAGCCGCAGCGTCTCCGCCTCGCGCTCGGACTCGGGGAGATCGGAGATGTTGGCGATCTCCCAGCCGAAGTCCGGCTCCGGCTGCGTGACCTGCACCGGCTCGCCGTCCGCCTCGCCGAACGTCATCCGCAGCGCGTCGTGCCGCGCCACCAGTCCGCGCAGCGCCGCCTCCAGCGCGGCGGGAGACAGATCGCCGCGGATGCGGTAGCCGATGGGGATGGTGTAGACGGCGGCGTCCGGCGCCATGCGGTGGAGGAACCAGAGCCGGCGCTGCTCGCGCGTCAGCGGCACCGGGCCGTCGGGCGCGCGGGGGATGGCACCCGCCGTGGCGCCGCGCGACAGCATCATCTCCAGCAGCGCGCGCTTGGCCCGCGAAAGGCCGGCGAAGCGGTCCGGAAGCTCGGTCATCGCGATGGAGGGCGGGCCGGGAGGCTCGGGACTGGATGGGGAGAGCGCGTGGGCGCCGTACCAGTTTACCGCGCGCGGGGGGTTGGATCAACGTTCGACGCGGCCCCGTTCTGGCGTGCTGATGAGCGATCGTCGGCAATGCGAACGCGAGGGCGCGAAGACTGCCGGAGAAGATCCCGAATCGGTCTTGACGTTCCGGTTCGATCTGTACAGATTCGTGGCCCCTGCCCCTGCTCACTTTGCACATTGGGAGGGATTCATGCCGACGCACGCGAAGGAGCAGGACATCCCGACGATCGACTACGACGACCCGGAGGAGCGCGCACTCGAGGCGCGGCTGATCGCGGCCGGCTACAGGATGCCGACGAAGTCGCTCGATCGCCCGCGGCAGGCGGTGAAGAAGCGTCCGTGGTGGAAGGCGTTCTTCGTCCGACTCTTCCGCCTGAACCAGTAGCCATGGTGTTCTGGGACACGAGCGCGCTCGTCAAGGCGTATACGGTCGAGCCCGGGACCCCAACGGTGCAGGCGGCCCTGCAGGCTCTTGTGCGCAGATCCTCCGTGACCCCGTTCGTCGCGCTGGAGACGCTCACCGTGCTGTCCAAGCTGTTGCGGAGCGGCACCTTTTCCGCGGCGGACTACAACCGGGCGCGGCTGGAATTCCACCGCGACTATCCGCGGCGGTTCGTCCGCCTGGGCGTGAGGCGCCATGTCCGCAGCCACGCGCTGAGCCTGGCGGAGAAGCATCGCAAGGCTGGCGTTGGCGCGCTGGACATCCTCCATCTCGCCTGCGCGCTGGACGTGAAGGCTCGGGCGCATCCCCGCCCCGCCGTGTTCGCCGTGGCGGACGGGCCGCTGCGGCGGATCGCCACGCTCGAAGGGGTGCGCACCTTCGACCCCGAGGCGCAGTCCGTCTCCGACCTCATGCGGGCTCTTCGTTAGCCTCCATCTCCATCCCCGCGACGCACTCTGTCGCAGCCACGCTCGCCGTCAGGCTCCGCCCCGTCCGCAAACTCCGGACGGGGCGGTCGCGTTTCGCGGCCAACGGCGGACGCGGGTGGCGAGCCGCACCGGACTCTCCATCCCCCTTGCCGAGCGCACCTTGAACGCGTCGGCGGCGGGAATGCCCGCCGCCCGCGGGGCGCGCCGGCCCCCGCGAACGCCGGACCGGCGCGCCCCGCCCGCGGCCACGCGGCCGCGCGACGAGGACCCTGGGACGAGGGGAGGGATGTATGCCGCTGATCCGCACCAATCGCAGCCTTGCGCCGCTCGACGAGATGACGCAGGTGACCAACCGCCTGCGCCGCCTCTTCGACACGCCGTTCGACCTGGAGCTGTTCCCGCAGCCGGTGGGGTGGCTTCCCGCCGTGGAGATCACGGAGATGGCCGAGGAGCTGCTGCTGACGGCGGAGCTGCCGGGGATGACGAAGGAGGACGTGGAGCTCTTCGTGGAGAACAACGTCCTGACCCTGCGCGGCGAGAAGAAGCAGGAGTGGACCGAGGACGACCGCGACCGCAGGGTGCACCTGTGGGAGCGCACCTACGGCACCTTCACCCGCGCGTTCACGCTGCCGCGCGAGGTGGAGGCCGAGAAGATCCGGGCCGAGTTCCTCGACGGCGTGCTGACGCTGCACCTGCCCAAGACCGAGAAGGCCATGGGCCGCAAGATCGAGATCACGGCGATGTGATCCCGAACGCCGCCGGGCCGGGTTCCCTGCGGCCCGGCGGCGCGTCCCCTGACGCGCCGCGCGGGCGGCGCGGAGGTGACCGATGAAGGCGAGAGACCTGATGAGCACCGAGCCGGTGGCGGTGACGCCGGGCGACCCGCTGCTCCGCGCCGCCTGCGCCATGCGCGACCTGAACGTGGGGATGGTGCCGGTGGTCGACAGCCGCGAGGAGATGCACGCCGTGGGCGTGATCACCGACCGCGACATCGTGGTGCGCCACGTGGCCGCGGGGCACCAGCACGCCTGCACCTGCGGCCACGTGATGTCGCGCGCGCCGCTGGTGTGCGTTGCCCCCGACGCGTCCATCGGCGACGTGATGCGGCGGATGGCGGTGCACCGCGTGCGCCGCGTGCTGGTGATCGCCCACGGGCGGCTCGTCGGCGTTGTGTCCGCGGCCGACATCCTGGCGCGCGAGCGGCGCGTGGCCCCCGACTTCGTGGAGAAGGTGCTGGAGCAGATCGCCGAGCCGGAGCTGGCTTCGGTGTGATCCACCATCACCCCATGACCTCACGCGGAGCGCGGAGAAAGCGCTGCTCGCTCGGCGTCTCCGCGGCTCCGCGTGAGGCCATCTTCGACGGGACAGGATGGAGACGGATTCGCGCGGGTGTCGTTTCCGGGGCGTGACGTGCGTTCTCCAGATTGAGCCTCCCGCTCGTCGCCCCATCCCCCAGCCCGAGACGACGCCATGACCTCCCCGCTCCCGTCCGCCCGACGCCGCCGCACTGCCGCGCCCGACCTGGTGGTGCGCTGCCCCGCGTGCGGCCGCGAGGCGCGGGCCGAGGCGGTGCGCTCGCCGGGCGGGTGGGTGCACGCCGGCGCCATCCGCATGGAGACGCTGCTCGACCACGTGGAGTGCGACCTGTTCGCCCTCTCCGCCGAGTTCGGGCGCGTCGCGCTGTCCCACTCCCGCATCCGCATCGCCGCGATCTTCGGGGAGTCAAGATCGAGCTAATACCGGCTGCCGCAATTGATCGTGCATTCGGATCGACGTCATTCCGAGCGGCGCCGCTGCTCCGAATCTTCAATCGCGCTGATGCCAGGCGGCGCCCGAGGAATCTGTGGCATGGGTCCGGGCGACAGGCGGACTGTGGCTCGGGAGCCGGCCACAGATTCCTCAGGCGCCACGGCTCGGCATGGAGGATAGGTCGGTGCGGCGCCTTCGGAATGACATTCCTTCCGGCAATACACAGCTGATCCGGAAATTCGGTATAAGTCTGCCTCTCCCATCGGTTTGGGAGAGGTTGAAAAATGGAGATGGGCGAGACGGCAGTTTTGTCTCGCCCATCTCCATTTTTCGGGTGAGGGCCCCATCCGGCGGCCCGCGCATCGGTACGTCGTCAGCGGGGGACGAGGACGTGGATGCCGCCGGGGACGGAGCGCGCCCGCAGCGGGGTGGCGGCCAGCGGCTCCCCGTCGGCCTCGGTGACCACGATGGGATCGCTCTCGACGACGACGTCGCTGGCCTGCAGGAAGATCATCCGGTCGTCGCCGCCGAAGCGCTGGCGGTACAGGCGCCAGAGCATCATCGCCGCGTGCGTGGCCGTGCGCGGCGCGAAGATGCATACGTCGAGCTTGCCGTCGCGGTGCGTGCCGCCCGGGGCCAGGCGGAAGCGCAGCGTCTGCGGGTTGGTGACCACCATCCCCATGTTGGCCACCAGCACCATCGACGCGTCGAGCTCCAGCTCCTGCCCGTCGGCCACGATGCGGTAGCGCGCCGCCGGCGGCGACGACGCCACCTTCAGCACCGCGTAGATGTAGGCGCCGAACCCCCAGCGGTCCTTGAGCTCGCGCGTGGCCAGCGCCACGATCTCCGCGTCCACCCCCGTCCCCGCCGCCACGGCGAAGTAGCGCCCCTCGGCCACCTGCCCCAGGTCCATCGGCGTGGTGTCGCCGTTGACGACGACGTCCACCGCGTGCTCCACCGAGCGGGGGATGCCCAGGTTGAAGGCGACCTGGTTCCCCGTGCCCTTGGGGATGATCCCCAGCGGCACGCCGGTGCCCACGAGCCCGGTGATCACCTCGCCCACCGTGCCGTCGCCGCCCACGGCGATGACGGCGCGGTACCCTTGGGCGGCGGCCTCGCGCGCGAAGCGCTCGGCGTCGCCGGGGCCGCGCGTCTCCACCACCTCGAACGGGCTGCGGCGCACGGCGAAGGCGCCCGCCAGCAGCCGCAGCACGCGGTCGGTGTCGGCCTGGCCCGCGACGGGATTGAGCACGACCAGGTTGCGCCCGGCGTTGGCGGCCGCCGCCACGGGGTCGAGCAGCGCGGTGGGGTCGTACGTGGCTAGCGGATGATCCATTCGTCGCGCTTGGGCTCCCGCCCGTCCCATTCCTGTTTGAACGTCTCGTATCCCTTCCGGCCCATGATGCCGTAGGTCAGCTCCTTCCCCAGCTCCACCCCCGGCTGGTCCATCGGGTCGATGCCGTAGAAGTGGCCCGCATACACGGTGGCGATCTCCAGCAGCATGAACACCCCGCCCAGCGAGCGCGCGTCCACCCGCGGCAACTCGATGGTCATGTTCATCCGTCCCCGCTTCGTCAGCGCCGCCTCCGTCGCCATCCGCTCGGTGCGCAGCAGCTCGTTCAGCGTGTGCCCGCCGAGATACGCCAGCTCGCCCAGGTCGGGATGGAGGTTGGGGATCTCCAGGTCCACGGGCGACTCGCGCACGGCCAGGAAGGTGATGGTCTTGTCGAACGCGCCCTCCACGTACTCCTGCACCTGCGAGTGCTGGTCGGTCGCGCCGAGCGCCTTCGCCGGCGTGGGGCCGACGAACACGTCCTGCCCCGCGCGGCTCTTCTGCTTCCCCAGCGACTCCGCCCAGAGCTGCCGGAACCAGTCGGCCACGTCCTTCAGCGGGTCGGAGTACGGCATCATCACGTGCACGTTCGCCCGCTTCTCCGTGTCCGCCAGGTACTGGAGCGCGGCGAACACCCCCGCCGGATTGCGCGCCAGCTCGTCCCCGTCGCAGCGATCGCGCATCTCCGCCGCGCCGGCCAGCAGCGCGCGGACGTCGATCCCCACCATCGCCGCGGGGAGGAGGCCCACGGCGGAGAGGACGGAGAAGCGCCCGCCGACAGAGGGGGGGATGGGCAGCGTGGCGATCCCCTCCGCGTCGGCGATCTGGCGCAGCACCCCCTTCTTCGGGTCGGTGACGAAGAGGAGGTGGCGCACGTAGCCGTCGTCGAGCTCCACCTGCAGCCGTTTGCGGATGATGAGGTACTGGCTCATCGTCTCCGCGGTGCCGCCGCTCTTGGAGATGACGAGGAAGAGCGTGCGGCGGATGTCGAGCCGGTCCAGGAAGGGGGCGATGGTGGCCGGGTCGATGTTGTCGAGCACGTACAGGCGCGGGAAGAAGTCGCGCTCCTCGTCCGTGAGCTCGTTCCAGAACGGGTGCAGCAGCGCCGTGCGCAGGGCGATGGTGCCCAGCGCGCTCCCGCCGATCCCCAGCACCACGATGGTGCTGAACGTCTGCCCCAGCCCGTCGGCGAACTTCTCGATGGCGGCGACGGTCTCCTGCTCGTCGGGAAGCGCGTAGAAGCCCAGCTCGCCGGACCGGCGCCGCTCCTGCGCGTCGGCGTGCGCGGCGCGGAAGCGCTCGCCCATCGCCTCGAGGCGCGCGGGGTCGATCCCGTGGCCGCCGCCCAGCCGCGGGGCGAGCATGTTGTTGTAGTCCAGCACGATCGCGTCGCCGCCCATCATCCACCCCTGTCGTGAAACTCTGATTGCATCCCTGCCAGCTCCTCACCGGCAAGCCATCCAACGGAGACCGTCGGTGCGACGAGCAACTTTGTGCGCGGCCGCGGGCGGCCCCCTTCCCCCCGGCCCCCTCCCCCGCTTCGCAGGGGCGGGGGAGAACTCAGCGCGGTGAGCCGATGCCTGTGCCGACGCTGAGGTCTCCCCTCCCCCATCCCTCCCCCCTCGTGGGGGAGGGATGGGGGAGGGGGGGGAAGATCGCTGCGGCAACACCCGCGCCCGCCCGCCGCGTCAGCGTCCGCCCCCGCCGCAGGCCTCCCCCCGCCGATCACTCCTCCGCCAGCACGATCACCTGGTCCGCGGCGGTGAAGCTGATCTGCTCGCCCTTCTTCGGGTTCAGCTTCACCCCGAACGCCTTGGCGGGGTCGAGCGCGTCGCCGTGGATGCGGTAGCCCATGGCCACCTGCCCCTGCCGCGCGGCCGCCTCCACCACGGTGTAGAAGTTAACCGGCCGCCCCGGCTCCACGTAGTCGCCCGCCGGCTTCAGGTAGATCTCCGAGCCCTCGGGGTCGAACAGGTCGCGGAAAACTACCGCCAGCTCCTTGTTCTCGGAAATCTGGGAGAGGAGGAGACTCACCAGGTTGTCGCTGACGATGAAGTCGTCGGCGCGTGTCACCTGCGCCAGCTCGCGGTTGCGGATGTCCAGCATCTCGCTGACGATGGAGAAATCCTGGGCCAGCCGGTCCTGGAGGTCGCGCAGGTGCAGCAGGGTGATGAGCGTGCGCGCGTCGGCCTGCTGCGCCGCGTCCACGTCGCCGTTGGCGCGGCCGTCGGTGCTGCTCAGCACGATGATGTGGTCGTACGTGTCCACCTCCAGCGCGTCCAGCGTCCTCCGGTCCGTCGTGTCCCCCCGCCGCAGCGTGACGGCGAGGTTGGAGAGCTGGCGGTCGCCCATCCGCCCCGCGTCCTCGCGCGCCTGCGCCACCTCTTCGCTGTCGCCGACGACCAGCGCGGTGCTCCCCGGGCCCACGTAGGCGTCCAGCTCGCCCAGGATGGCGCCCGCGCGGTCGTTCCACCCCAGCACCAGCGTGCGCTCCGGCGCCCGCTCGCGCGGCTGCGCGCTGCGGATGGCGTCCTCGTCCACCGGCGGGCGGCCGTTGCCGGAGAGCCTGATCGTGTCGTCGTCCTGCGAGACGGCGATCACCCGGTCGTCCGCGCCCAGCCGCGTGTCCATCGGCGGGTTGAGCTTGATGCCCCCGTTGGAGAAGCGCACCCCGATCACCGCCGAGTCGTCGTACGCCATCAGCGCCTCGGCGAAGGTGTTCCCCGCCAGCGACGGCTCGTGCTTGAAGTAGATCTCGTCGCCGCCGTAGTCCATCAGCTCCGTGTACGCCACCGAGAGCCCGGACTGGCGGCAGGTCTGCGCCGTCACCCGCGCGATCAGGTCGCCCGCCAGCACCAGCTCCACCTCGTCGCCGCCCACCATCTTCGCCACCTCGTGGTTGCGCGGGTCGCGGATGACGGTGACCACGTGGTACGGCTCCCTGCGCCGGTTGGGGTTGTTGGTGATGGCCAGGATGGCCTTGATCACGTGCGCGTCGGGGTCGTCGCTCTCGGGCGGGAGGATGATGATCGACTTGGCCCCGTGCGGGTTCACGATCTCCAGGTCGGCCAGGTCGATGGGGCTGCCGGTGCGGAAGACCAGGCGCGTGCGCCCCGTATCGGCCACGCGCGCGCGGATCTCGTCCTGCATCTCCACCGCGTCGCGCTCGGCCAGGATGGCGATGCAGGAGCGGCGCTGGTTCTCGTTCGCCTGCACCAGCTCGGAAACGATGGTGAAGATCTGCGCCGACCATCCCAGCACCACCGTGTGCCCCTGCTCGGCCACGAACGAGCGCCCCTTCCGCAGCTCGTCCAGCTTCCCCTCGATCCCCGCCGACAGCACGCCGATCAGCGTGCTGACGATGAAGATGCCGCCCAGCGTGATGGCCAGCATGGCGAAGAGGAAGGGCCACGGCCCCGCGTCGCCGCCCATGGTGCCGCTGTCGAGCGTGCGCATCAGCCCCGCCCAGGCCACGTCCAGGAAGCCGCGGTGGTCGGGGTCCACGCCGCTCACCACCACGATCAGCGAGACCACGGCGATGAGCAGGACGGAGACGACGAACAGCCACAGGATCAGCACGGCGGGCCCGCGGGCCATGGTGTTGTCGAACCAGTAGCGCAGCCGCTGGCGCGTGGAGATGCGGGTCGATGTGGACATGGGAGATGGGATGAGACGGGTGGGAGGATGGAGACGAGGAGAACGGCGGAGAAAGTGGAGGCGGTCAGACCTCCACGTCCAGCCCGTCGTACGCGGCGAACACGCCCGGGGGGAGGCGCTCGTCGAGCTCGGCGGCGCTGGTGCGGTGGCTCAGATGGGTGAGGTAGGTGCGCTCGGCGCCCAGCCGCGCGGCCGTCTCGCACGCCTCCTGTACGCTGAAGTGCGTGGGGTGCGGCGTGTCGAACCAGAGCGCGTTGAGCACCAGGACGCGGACGCCGCGCAGCGCCTCCTCGGTCCGCGGCGGCAGCAGCTTGGCGTCGGTGATGTAGCCCAGGTCGCCGCAGCGGAAGCCGTGCACCTTGGCGTAGCCGTGCGGCACGGGAAGGGGGAGGAGCGAAAAGCCGGCGATCTCCAGCGGCTCGTACGAGCGGTAGTAGTGCAGCTCCGCCTCGGGCTTGCTCGTTCCCTCGATGGGCCGGATCGACGCGTCGAACACGTAGCCGAAGCGCGAGGCGAGGACGGCGGCGTCCTGCTCGTGCGCCCACACGTCCAGCGCGTGCCCGCCGCGCTCCGAGAACACGCGCAGGTCGTCGACCCCGTGCACGTGGTCGGCGTGGGTGTGCGTGTAGTACACCGCGTCCACGTCGCGCACCCCCGCCGCGACCAGCTGGAGGCGCAGCTCCGGCGGCGTGTCGACCAGCAGCCGCCGCTCGCCGTCGACCAGGAGCGCCGCGTGGCGCGTCCGCTTGTCGCGGGGGTCGGCCGAGTGGCAGACGGCGCAGCGGCACCCGATCACCGGCACGCCGAACGAGGTGCCGGTGCCGAGGAAGCGGAGGATCATACGGACAGTGCCCAGGACGGCAGTGCCCAGTGCCCAGTGCCCGGTGCCCAGTGCAACAAAGCCGGGACCGCGGGGATCTCCCTGGGCACTTGGCACTGGGCACTGGGCACTTTAGATCACCTCGACCTGCAGGAGATTCGTCGTCCCCGGCACGTGCATCGGATAGCCGGCGGTCACCACCACGCGGTCGCCGCGCTTGGCCAGGCCGCGCTTGACCGCCTCCTCGCGGCCGCACGCCAGGTTCTCCTCGAACGTCGACTCGGGGGTGCACAGGATGGGGATCACCCCCCACACCAGGCCGAGCTGGTTGTAGGTGCGCTCGGTGTCGGTCAGCGCCAGGATCGGCACCGGGGGACGGAAGGAGGAGACCACGCGCGCCGTGCTCCCGCTGCTGGTGAAGGTCAGGATCAGCGGCGCCTGCAGCCGGCGCACCGCCTCCACCGTGGCGCCGGCGATCGCCCGCGCGGTGGTGATCTCGCCGTCGTGGCGCTCCAGCGGGAAGTCGTAGTGCGGGCCCGCCTCCAGGATGTGCGAGTTCTCGATCTCCTGGGCGATGCGCGCCATCGCCTGCACCGCCTGGATGGGGAAGCGCCCCGTAGCCGTCTCGGCGGAGAGCATCACCGCGTCGGTGCCGTCGATGATGGCATTGGCCACGTCCGAGGCCTCCGCGCGCGTGGGGCGCGGGTTCTCGATCATGCTCTCCAGCATCTGCGTGGCGGTGATCACCGGGCGGCTGCTGACGTTGCACAGCTGGATCATCCGCTTCTGCGCCAGCGGCACCTGCTCGAACGGCAGCTCCACGCCCAGGTCCCCGCGCGCCACCATCGCCACCGCGGCGGCGTCGACGATCGCCTGCAGGTTCTGCAGCGCCAGCCCCTTCTCCACCTTCACCACGACGAGCGGGCCGCCCTTCGGGATGCGGCGCGCCAGGTCCAGCACGTCCTCGGCCGAGCGCACGAAGGAGAGGGCGATGTAGTCCACCTTCTGCTCCAGCGCGAACTCCAGGTCGCGCAGGTCCTTCGGGGTCAGCGAGGGAACGGAGATGCGCGTCGTCGGGAGATTGATCCCCTTGTTCGAGGTCAGCTCGCCGCCGTGGATCACGCGCATGGCCACGCGGGGTGATTCCACCTCCTCGACGATCAGCTCCATCAGCCCGTCGGCCAGCAGCACCACCTCGCCCACCTCCACGTCCTCGGCCAGCTCGGCGAAGGTGGTGGGGAGCTCGCCCGGCCCGGCCACGGCCTCGGGCGCGAAGATCACGCGGTCGCCCGGCTTCAGCTCCACGGGCTCGGGAAGCACGCCCACGCGGATCTTGGGGCCCTGGAGATCACCGAGCACGGCGATGGGGCGGCCGCACTGCCGCGACACCTCGCGCACGTTGCGGATGGTCTCGGCGTGCCGCTCCAGCTCGCCGTGCGAGAAGTTGATGCGCGCCACGTCCATCCCGGCCTCGATCAGCGCGCGGATGCGCTCGGGAGACCACGACGACGGGCCCAGCGTGCAGACGATCTTGGTGCGTCGAACCATCGGTCCATCCGGAAGCGGCGTGGGGCACGCCGCCGGGGGCAAGGAGCGGACCTGCGGTGGGAACAGGCGCGCGAGGGATTCCTCGGTAAACTGGCCCCCGCCGCGCCGGGGGTGCAAGGGGTCGGGGCGAGTTTGTTACCGTTGCTTCCAAATTCGGGCGGATGATTCCGCGGTGACCACGGCCCGAAGTCCCCACCTCTGCGGACCCGTGGGATCGCACCAGTGCTACCCTCCGAGGTCATCCTGAAGCGGGCCACACCGTCCTTTCGTCCTGGACGATGGCGGCAGGCCGAAGGATCTATTGCCAGTCGCTACACAACCGCCGACGGGTCGCGCGGAATCCACCGCCCTCAACAGAAGGGCCTCACGCGGAGACGCGGAGGCGCGGAGAACTCACTGCGGCCGCCCGATCACCGGCCGGGGGTTTGCGTCAGCGGGGGGCGAACCGATCTGCGGAGGAGTGATGGCGAAGACGGTGTGGTGCGTGTTCGAGCGGCTGCCGCACGAGAAGTGTCCCGCGCTGTCGGCCGTCTGCGCGTCGGCCGAGGTGGCGGAGGAGATGGTGGAGATGGGGCGCCGCGAGAAGGAAGCCGACGGCGAGCCGGAGAGCGAGTGGACCGTCACCCCGTGGACCGTGCTGGACCGCCAGGTCGCCAAGATCGACCGCGCCGACCAGATCAGCCACGTCCTCGACCCCATGCGCGGGGCGCTGGCCTACCCGGCGGCGGGCGAGGAGAGGGAGAAGAAGCAGAAAAAGACCCGGGCGAAGAAGTAGCGCGGGAGACCAGCATCTCCGCGGCCGCCAGGCTGGCCCCCTCCCCCGGCCCCTCCCCCGCTTCGCAGGGGAGGGGAGAACTCAGTGCAGCACAGACGTCGGCCCACGGCACGGATACAGGGCGGCAGTCGCGAAGCGACTTCATGCTTTTGTTGCCGTGAATTTATTCGCCCGGCCCATTATCGCCCCGGCCGCGGCAGCAGGCGCGACGGGGTGGTGTGGTCGAAGTAGATCAGCGCGTCGAAGCGGCCAGCCACGCGCCGCTCGATGAACTGGACGTCCATCGCGCCGGCGCCGATCTCGCGGAAGAGGTGCGGCTCGGCCAGCCACGCACCGTCGCGCTCCCGCGCCGCGCCGCGCAGGTCCAGCACCAGGCGCGGCATCCCCACGCGTCTCAGCACGGACTCCACGCTTCCCGGCGCCGGCGCGGCCGCGGGATACGCCCGCAGCCCGCGCGAGCCGACGGCGGTGTAGTCGCCCTCGCCGAACGCGAAGCCGAAGACGCGGTACGCGCTGCCGAACCGCCGGTCCAGGTACCCGCCCATCCATGCGCCATCGCGCGCGACGTGGCCGTTGTGCGCCCACAGCGCGATGCGCGTCCCCGGCGGCTGGTGGGCGACGATCCAGGCGACGTTCACCGCCATGCTGCTGTCGCGCGACGCGCCGTTCGGCAGGTCCATGCTGGCCGCCTGCTCCACGATGCGCGCGTTCTGCTCCGCCCACGCCACCTGCATCGAGTCGAAGCGCGTCAGGTAGCTCGCGCGGTTCGCGGCCAGGTGCGCCACCACGCGCGCGGCCGCATCGCGCCACGCGGGCGCCATCGCCGCGACCGCGGGCCGGCCGCGCCGCATCCCCGCGGTGGCGCTGTCGGCGAGCGCGTAGGCGCTGTCGACGGTGGGGAGGAACGCGGGATCGGCGCGGGCGACGAACGCGCGCACGCTGTCGGCGGCCACGCTTGCGTACTGCATGTCGAATCCCCAGAACTCCACCCGCCCGCGGCCGGAGGCGTTGTACGCGCGCATCCACTCGATCAGCGCCAGCACCTCCTCGGTGTTCCACGTCCAGAAGTACAGCCCCGCCAGCGCCGCGCGCGGGTCGCCGCGGCCGGTCAGCACGTACTCGTTCACGCGGCGCGCCTCGGGCATGTTGGCCTCGATGGCGAACACGGTCACCCCCTCGCGCTCCACCATCCACCGCACCAGCCGGTGCTTGGCGCGGAAGAACTCGCGCGTGCCGTGCGTCGCCTCGCCCAGCGCCACGATGCGCGCGCCCTCCACCAGCGGGTGGAGCGCGCGGAGATCGGCGTCCCCCGCCGTCGGATCGTCCGTCGCCAGAGAGATGGCGTGGCGGCGCACCCACGCGGCCTGCGCCGGCGCCGGCTCCCACGCGCGGATCGACGCGGGATCGAAGGGAACGCCGTCGAGCGCGATCTCCACGTCGTCGTACCAAACGCTTCCGTCGCCGGCGTAGAGCGCGCCGAACATCACCCCCGTGGCCGCGCTGTCCACCGGCAGCTCGATCTCGTAGCGCGTCCACGGCGTGGTTCCCTTCGCGCCGCGGCCCATCATGTTGTCGAATGCGAGCGGCCGGTTCGCCGGACCATCCACGCGCATCCAGAACGCCGCCTGCCCCGTGGTCACGTCCGCGGTGCGGATCCAGCCGCGCAGCCGCACCCGCTTCCCGCGCGCCAGGGCGATGGGAATCGTCTGGTTCGCGACCGCGAAGCCGCTTCCGGTGGGATCGCGCGAGATGCGCAGGCTGAACCGCCCGCCGTGCGCCGCCGCGCTGTCCAGCGCGAACGCGAAGCCGGCGCCCCCGCCGGTGGACCACCGCGCCGGACGCGCCGGATCGACGAGCGATCGTTCCTCGAAGCCGAAGTTGGCGCTGCCCTGCGCACGCAGCGGAACCGCGGCGGCGCCGAGCACCACGATCGCGAGGCAGGTGCAGGTACGGAGGAGGGGATTGGACATCGGTATGAACGAAAGAGGATGGGTCGATCGAAATCGGCCTGCTGAGAGCGAAGCTATCCGCGTCGTGTCCGCCCGCCAATCGCCGATGCGGCGGACGAGACGAATTGATGCGCGCACCTGCCCAGAACGCCACGGGGCCGTCCCTCGTTGGAAGGACGGCCCCGCGGCGATTCCCGTCTGACGACGATCAGTCCAGCTCGCCGACGTTGTTGATGACCTTGCCGACCAGGCCGTAGTCCACCGCCTGGTGGGCGTCGAGCCAGAAGTTGCGGTGGGTGTCGGTCTCGATGCGCTCGAACGGCTGCCCCGTCTCGCGCGCGAAGATCTTGTTGATCCGCTCGCGCATGCGCAGGATCTCGCGCGCCTCGATCTCCACGTCCGACGCCATGCCGCTGGCGCCGCCGGCCGGCTGGTGCAGCAGGAAGCGCGTGTTGGGCAGCGCGAACCGGTCCTCGCGCGGCACGGAGACGTAGATCAGCGCGCCGGCGCTGGCCACCCACCCGGTGCCCACCATCCGCACCCGCGGCTCGATGAAGCGGATCACGTCGTGGATGGTGTCGCCGCTCTCCACGTGCCCGCCCTGCGAGTTGATGAAGATGGTGATGGGGTCGTTGCCGTCGGCCGCCATCGCCAGCAGCTGCCCCATCACGTGCGAGACGAGCTTCTGGTTGATCTCGCCGCTGATGATGAGGGTGCGCGCCTTGAACAGCCGGTCGCGCACGGCGTCGGTCATCGCGGCCGCGTTGCGGTCGGCGCCCTCCGCGGGCTGAGGCTGCGGGGTCTCTTCCCCGTCCTCTTCTTCCTGTAGCCTGTACATTGATCCCGTTTTCGCTGTCAGCCAGTCTACACCGCCGGACGGCGCAAGATACACAGGCGGGCGCCGCCGGAACAGCGCCCGCCTTCCGTCACCTCGCGACCGCGCAGGTTCGGTGCCGCGCCGCTTCGCGGGGATAGTCCCGAGTCCTGGGTCCTGAGTCCTGGGTGCTGAGTGCTGAGTGCTGAGTGCTGAGTGCTGAGTTTACACACCCAAGGCCTCCCCGCGAGTCCGCGAAGGCGGACTTCCTGAAGTTGCAGCGGCGGGTTTCAACCCGCCGGCCTGACCCGCCGCCTCATCGCCCCGCCGCCTCTTACCTTGCCGCCGACGCGGTCGCGGGGACCAGCCGCGCGATCCAGAGGCCGGAGTTGAAGTCGGTGGCGAACACCAGCCCGTTGTGCGGCATCGCGGCCCAGGCGAAGGGGAAGTCGCGCACCGCCGCCTGCTCGTCGCTGGTGGTGAGCGACGCCAGCTCGCGGCCGCGCAGGTCGCCGCGCAGGTCGCCGGAAACGTCCACCGCGCGCAGGCCGCCGGTCCACGCCGCCACGTACATCGTGTCGTTCGCCACCCAGAACGAGTGCACGCCGCTGTTCGGCGCCGAATACGCGGCCACCTCCGCCGGCACCCCGCTGGTCACGTCCAGCACGTGCACGTAGCCGCCGGTGTCGAAGCGGCGGTTCAGGTCCGCGTTCCCGGGGAGGATCTGGTCGCCCACGAACACGTACTTCTTCCCCGCGCGGCTGGTGTAGGGGAAGGCGAAGGCGGTGTTCCCGTAGCGCTCGCCGCGCCACTGGGTGCGGTAGCGGTACTGCGTCACCATCTTCGGCTGCCGCGGCGTCCCCTCCTTCACCCCGTTCCCCACGTCCACGATCACCAGGCCGTCGTCCCAGTAGCTCAGGTACGCCAAGCCGTCCTTCACCATCACGTCCTGCAGGAAGCGGTTGGGGCTCAGCGGGATCCCCCATCGCCCCACCTCGCGCGGGTCCTTCGGGTCGGACAGGTCGACGATCGCCATCTCCGAGCTGCCGTGGTCCACCACGTAGGCGTAGCTCCCGTCGATCCACACGTTCTGCACGCCGCCGGTGAGCGTCTCCCAGTAGTCCGACGCGGGCTTCGGGTGCGCGGGATCGGACAGGTCGAGGATGACGATGCCGTTGCGGCGGCTGGTCGCGCCGTCGCGGGTGATGGCGGCCAGCGTGCCCTCGGCGTTCACGGAGACGGAGTTGATGCGCGCGGCGTCCACCGTCACCGAGTCGGTCAGCTGCGGATGCGCGGGATCGGAGACGTCCCACGCGTACATCCGCCCCGCCGCGCACCCCGCGCACACGCCGAAGGTGCCCGTGTAGGCGTAGTCCTTCCCGTCCCTGCCCCGGAAGACGGCCAGCCCGGTGGTGCGCGTGTGCATCACCGGGCCGCGCCCCACCAGCTCGAAGCGCGCGGACTGCGCCCCGGCATCCGCGGCGGCCGTGGCAAGGAGCAGCGTGGGGATGAGAAAGATCGAGCGGAGGCGGATCGGGCTCATGGGGGCGGCTCGGAAGCGGTGGATCGGGATGGCGGCGGCTCAACAGAACGTCCACCCCGCGCGCCGTCTGACGAAGCTTCAAAAAGAAGGCCTCTAACAGAGGACACAGAGGCCACGGAGGAAGAAATCTGTTCTCCGTGCTCTCTGTGTCCTCTGTGAGAGGCTGAAGATCGTCAGAACGAAGAGCGAGGCCGGTGATGCGCACCGGCCTCGCTCTTCTCGACACTCCGGGGGTATGCGCACCCTACCGGATGCGCTCTTCCAGGTAGCGCGCGATCTCGTCCTGCGAGATGCGGGTCTGCTGCATGGTGTCGCGCTCGCGGACGGTCACCGTGCCGTTCTCCATCGTCTCGCCGTCCACGGTGATCCCGAACGGCGTGCCCGCCTCGTCCTGGCGTCGGTAGCGCCGCCCGATGGCCCCCGACTCGTCGTAGAAGCTGGGGATGCCGCGCGCGCGCAGGTCCTCGTGGATCTGCGTGGCGCGCTCGGGCATCCCGTCCTTCTTCACCAGCGGGAACACGCCCGTCTTCAGCGGCGCCAGCGACGGCTTGATGGAGAGAACCACGCGCGTCTCGCCCTCCACCTCCTCCTCGCGGTAGGCGTTGGCCAGCACCGCCAGCGTCACCCGGTCGGCCCCCGCCGAGGTCTCGATGATCCAGGGGAGGTAGCGCTTGTTGGCGACCGGGTCGATGTACTCCAGCCGCTTCCCGCTGTACTCCTGGTGGCGGCCCAGGTCGAAGTCGCTGCGGTTGTGGATCCCCTCGATCTCGCCCCACCCCTCGTCGCCGATGGTGCCGCCGAAGAAGAACTCCACGTCGCCCGCCGCCTTCGCGTAGTGCGCCAGCTTCTCGTGCGGCGCGTAGCGCAGGCGGCTTTCGTCCAGCCCGATGGTGTCCAGGTGCCAGCGCCAGCGCAGCTCGCGCCACCGCTCGAACCACTCGCCGGCGGATTCGGGCTCGACGAAGAACTGCATCTCCATCTGCTCGAACTCGCGCGTGCGGAAGGTGAAGTTCCCCGGCGTGATCTCGTTGCGGAACGCCTTGCCGATCTGCGCGATCCCGAAGGGCACCCGCTGGCGGGCGCTCTGCTGCACGTTCAGGAAGTTCACGTAGATCCCCTGCGCCGTCTCGGGGCGCAGGTAGATGACCGAGGCGGTGTCCTCGGCCGGCCCCATGAACGTCTTGAACATCAGGTTGAACTCGCGCGGCTCCGTCCACTCGCCGGTCTTGCCGCAGCTGGGGCACTGCGCGTGCTCCAGGTCGGGCGCGCCGGTCTCGGCCAGCAGCGTGTCCACGCGGAAGCGGCGGTGGCAGTTGCGGCACTCCACCAGCGGGTCGGTGAAGTTCTCCACGTGGCCGCTGGCCTCCCACACGCGCGGGTGCATGAGGATGGCGGCGTCGAGCCCCTCGATGTCGTCGCGCATGTGCACCATGGCGCGCCACCAGGCCTCCTTCACGTTGCGCTTGAGCTCCACGCCCAGCGGGCCGTAGTCCCACACGCTGCCGGTGCCGCCGTAGATCTCGCTCGACTGGAAGACGTATCCCCGCCGCTTGGAGAGGGATACGAGCTTGTCCATGAGTTCGGTGTCCGCCATGCCTGCCCTGCGTCCTTGCCAGATACAGTGAAGGCGCCTGAGCGCCGGATGATTCGGAAGATGTGGAAGCGGGGGATATTAGCCGCCCGGCGAAGCCCCTGCAATCGCGGCACGAAAAGCCCTCCGCGATGGGCGCGAAGGGCCGTGTGTCCCATGGGCCTCGCTCGTCTTCCGCGATCCTGATGGTCTCACGGAGAGCACAGAGGACACGGAGAACTGATTCTGTTCTCCGTGTCCTCTGTGTCCTCTGTGAGATGCAATCTTTTTCGATGTCGATCAGACCTCATGCCGCGGCCAGCGCGGGCGGGGGAAGCGCGGCGGCCAGATCGAGTCGCGCGAACAGCGCGAAGAGGTCGGGGTCCAGCCGGGTGCCGGCCTCCTCCGCCATGATCGCCAGCGTGCGCTCGTGCGAGTAGCCGCGGCGGTAGGGGCGGTCGCTGGCCAGCGCGTCGTACACGTCGGCCACGCACAGGATGCGCGCGGGAAGGGGGATCTCCTCGCCGGCCAAGCCGACCGGATAGCCGCTCCCGTCCCACGCCTCGTGGTGGTGGCGCACCATCGGCCGGATGTCCCACGGGAACTCGATGTCGCCGATCAGCTCCACGCCGGCGTCGGGGTGCCGCTCGATCACCGCGCGCTCGTCGGGCGTCAGCTTCCCCGGCTTGTTCAGGATCTCCGGCGGCACCACGATCTTCCCCACGTCGTGCAGCAGCGCGCCCATCCTGAACCACAGCAGCACGTCGGCCTCCACCCCCGCCGCCCGCGCCAGCGCGCAGGCGTAACTGGCCACGCGCTCGCAGTGCCCCCGCGTGTAGCGGTCGGCGGACTCGATCGACGCGCCCCAGGCGGCCACGATGTCGACGAAGGTGGACTCGAGCTCGCCGAGCTGGCCGGCCACTTCGGCCAGGTCGCGCCGCGCCTGCAGCCGCGAGAACAGCCGGTGCGCGCGGTTGAGCGCCTGCAGCGTCTCGCGGTGCTCGTGCCGCGTCCAGTGCAGGCGCGCCTGCTCGCGCGCGGTCTCGGCGCCCAGCAGCAGGTCGCCGCGCTCGTCGGCGATCCGCGCCGCGCGGGCCAGGTTGCGCGCCGCGGCGGGCCAGTCCCCCGTTTCGCGCGCGATCACGCCCAGGTGCTTGGAGACCTCCGCCACCGTCCCCGTGTCGCCGGTCGAGACGGCCAGCCGCCGCGCCTGCATGCAGGCCACGCGCGCCTCGCCCCAGCGCTTGCGCGCGATCAGCACCTCGATCCGGTTCCCCTCGATCTTCGCACGCCCCGCCGCGTCGCCCAGCTGTTCGCAAACCCGCAGCGCCTCGGCGAACGTGCGGTCAGCCGCGCGCCAGCGGCGCAGGTCGGTCAGCAGCATGGCCAGGTTGTTCAGCGCGTGCGGAATCGCGGGGTTCGAACCGAGCGCACGGTGGACGGCCAAGCTGGCGCGGTATCGCCGGAACGCCTCGCGGTAGTCGCCGCGGATGTTCGCGACGATCCCCAGGTTCGTCTCCGCCATCGCCACCACGAGAGTGAGCCCCGCTTCGCGCGCCTGCTCGCGGGCGAGCGCGTGCAGCCGCTCGGCGCGCTCCAGGTCGCCGCGCTCGCGCTGGATCAGCCCGAGCAGGTTGTTCGCGTGCGCCTCGCCGCCGAGGTCGCCGGCCAGTCGCGACACCGCCAGCGCCACCTCGGCGATCTCGTCCGCCACCGCGATGGCTCCCTCGTCCAGATGCGTGCGCGCGATCCACCGCAGCAGCGACGCGGCCAGCGGCTCCTGTCCGGGCGTGCGCAGCCGGAACAGGGCCGCCTCGTAGTGGTCGCGGGCGGTAGGCCGGTCGCCGTCGCGTTCGGCAACCTGGCCGGCCTCGATCAGCGCGTCGAGCGCCGTCGGGTCGGCCGGATCTTGGCTGGGGATCATTCGAAGGAGAAACAGGCGCGGCAGGCAAAACTTCGGAGACGAAGTTCCCGTCTGCCGCGCCTCAGCGCAAGTGCATTGAAAGCACCGACATACGCAGTGGCGCAAGCGCAGCGCCCTGCCGCGTATCTCCACGCTGCTACCGAACCATCTCACCGCTGGCGGTACGGGTTCCCGACGCACCCATGTACCCGCTCTTCTTCGTGACCGCGTAGCCCGAGAAGTGGCGGATGGTGAAGGTGGTCCGCAGGCGCAGCAGGTCGATGGTGGCCGGCCGCGTCTCGGTGACCGACACCACACCGTCGCCCAGGTCCGAGTCGTCGGCGTAGTAGCCGCCCTGGAGCGTGGTCGAAAGGAGCGCGTTCACCACGTTCGTCAGGCCGAGGTCCTGGGAGATGGTGGGCTCCTTCGCGAACACCAGCCCGTGCGGCTCGAAGCGGTACGCCACGTTCGACCCCGCCACCGCCGTCGCGGTGATCCTGGTCGACTTGCTCACCGCGCCCGCGGGAAAGGTGATGCGGAACCCCGCCTCGGGGATGCTGATGGTGCCGCCGCCGGTGCCGATGGTGGCGCTGGCAGTGTAGTCCTGGCGCAACGGTAGCAGGCGCTGCACCACGCTCAGCAGCAGCCCGTCGACCAGGCCGCCGGAGGGGGCGGCCGGCGTGCGCAGGGTGTCATTCGAGGTGACCGAGTCGCCGCAGGCGCTGGCAGCCAGAAACAGCGCCGCGGCTGCGATTGATCGCAGGGCCGGTGATTTCATGGGGCGGATCGGATGAAGGGGAATGGGTTGGGTCCGAGTAGCTGCGGCGGGACCGGCGGGAGCATCATTATGCAATCCTTAGGCGGATCGCGCCAGAGTCTTCTGCTCCCGGATGACGTAGCAGTGCAGGATGCGTGCCCATCCACTGAGCGCCGCTCAGTGGATGGAGGCCAGCTCCTCCATCGCCCGCGCGAGCGCCGCCGCCGGGTCCGCCGCGGCGGTGACGGAGCGGCCGAGGACCACGTAGTCCGCGCCCAGCCGCGCCGCCTCGGCCGGCGTGGCCACGCGTGACTGGTCGCCCGCGGCGTCGCCGGGCAGGCGGATGCCGGGGGTGAGCACCAGCATCTCCTCGCCCGCGGCGCGGCGCACGGCGGGGAGCTCGTGCACCGACGCGACGACGCCGGGGATCCCGCACTCCCGCGCCATCCCCGCCAGCCGCGCGACCTCGTCCTCCGCGCGCACGGCATCGCGCCCCCACGCCCGTGCCAGCTCCTCGTCTCCCAGCGAGGTAAGCACGGTCACGCCGAGGAGCCTGAGCCGCGCGCCCGCTGCCTCCGCCGCCGCGCGCAGCATCGACGGGCCGCCGGAGGCGTGGACGGTCAGGAGATCGACGTCCAGCGCGGCCGCGCTCTTCACCGCGTGCGCCACGGTGTTGGGGATGTCGTGCAGCTTGAGGTCGAGGAAGACGCGAAGCCCTCGCCCGCGCAGCTCGCGGACGATCCCCGGTCCCTCGGCGGTGAAGAGCTGCAGCCCCACCTTCACGAAATCCGCCGCTGGCCCGGCGCGCTCCAGCAGCGCGAATGCGGCGGACGCATCGGGCACGTCGAGCGCCAGGATCGGGATCGGTTGCTTCACGTCATCTCCTCCCGGTTGGTGATGTACCGGCCGCGCGGATTCTCGATCGACTCCGCGACCTCTCTCCGCGTCTCCGCGCCTCCGCGTGAGGCCGTTTGGGGGGCCTCGGAGCCGCATTGGACGAAACAACGGCCCGCCGGAGCTCGTCCGGCGGGCCGCTGGTCTCGGCCGAGGGGCGGAATCTACCTCACTCCGAGGCAGGGCGCACCCCCGGGCGGTCGAAGTACGCGCGCACCGCGTCGGCCAGCTGCCGGGCGATCGTCGCCTCCATGTCGCGGTCGTTCAGCAGCTGCTCCTCGCGGTGGTTGGAGATGAACCCGATCTCCACCAGCACCGCGGGCATGAAGCTGCCGCGCAGCACCGCGAAGTTCGCCTGCTTCACCCCGCGGTCGGGCCCGGGGTGGATGGCCCGCAGCCCGTCCTGGATGCGCTGCGCCCACTCGCTGCTCTCGCGCAGGTAGTGGTTCTGGCGCAGGTCGGTCAGGATGAACCCCAGCGCGTCGCCGTTGGCCGCGTGCTCTTCGTACTGCACCGACGCGTTCTCGAAGTTGGCCACGCGCTCCGCGTCGGCCGTCCTGGCCTCGGACAGGAAGTACGTCTCGAACCCCTTCTCCGCGCGGCTCTCGTTGGCGTTGCAGTGGATGGAGATGAAGACGGCGGGCTGCCCCGAGTCCTTCCAGCGGTTGGCGAAGCGCGTGCGGTCGTGCAGGGCGATGAGGGTGTCGCGCTCGCGCGTCATCCGCACCTCGAGGGTGGGATCGTCGCGCAGGAGGTCGGCCACCATCCGCGCCACGCGCAGGGTCACGTCCTTCTCGCGCGTGCCGTTGGGCCCGCGCGCCCCGGGATCCACGCCGCCGTGCCCCGCATCCACCACGACGAGGCGACGGTGCGGCGTGCGCGTGGCCGCCGTCTGCACCGCGGGTGGCTGGGGACGCGCGGCGGGCGGCGCCTCCGCGGACGGCCCGCCGGCGCGCACCGCCGCGTCCGCGCCGGCGTCGGCGAGGGCCACGCGCCGGACCGTGCGCGCCGCCACGTCACCGTACAGCCCGCCGCGCGACGCGTCGACCAGCGGCGTGCCGAAGAACTCCACGGGAACGAAGACGGTGCCGTTCTCGGAGTAGACGGCGTGCTCCAGCATCCGCGGCTGCCCGTCCACGCGGATCTCGGGCGAGCCGGGGGCGAAGCGCACCTCGCCGGCGCCCAGGCGGGCGACCACCGCGTCGCCCTCGTACGCCAGCTCGGCGCCCAGGCTTACCAGCGCCGAGGCGGGGAGCGCGGGATAGCCGCGGGAGCCCGACTCGCGCACCTCCACCGGCGCGCGGCCGGACTCCAGCCGCCACGCCGCGGGGCGGTTCTGGGAGAGGAGACGGGTTGTCGGGAGGGAGAGCAGGGCGGCCAGCAGGAAGGCAGTGGGTCGACGGATCATCAGAACTCCCTGTCCTTGAATCCGCGTTCCATGTCGCGCTCCTCGGCGCGCTCGCGCAGCGAGTCGCGCTTGTCGTGCAGCTTCTTTCCCCGCACCAGCGCCAGCTTCACCTTGGCGATCCCGTTGCTGAAGTGGATGTCCAGCGGCACCAGCGTCAGCCCCTTCTGCTCCACCTGCCCCACCAGCTTGCGCAGCTCGCCGCGGTGCATCAGCAGCTTGCGGGGGCGAAGCGGGTCGTGGTTGAAGCGGTTCCCCTGCTCGTAGGGAGAGACGTGCAGGTTGTACAGCCACAGCTCGCCGCCGCTGAAGGTGGCGAAGGCGTCGGCCAGGTTGGCCTTGCCGGCACGCAGGCTCTTGACCTCGGTCCCCTGCAGCACGATCCCCGTCTCCCAGGTGTCGAGCACGTGGAACTCGTGGCGAGCCTTGCGGTTCTGCGCGACCACGCGGTCGCCGGACCGTTCTTTTGGTTGCGGGGAGTTCATCTATCTATTACACGCGATGTCGGCGGAGTCAATGCCGGTGAATGTTATGGCATTGCAACGGAGTGCGAAAGTGCGCCAGTGCGGGAGTGCGAGAGTTCGCCAGTGCGGGAGTGCGAAAGTGCGCCGGTGCGAGAGCGTAACTGCGATATTGCGAGCCATCCATCACCCGCACCATGAGATGACACGGTTCACGGAACAGTGCGCCGGACCGCAACGATCCGGCGCACTCACGCACTTCGGCACTCACGCACTCGCGGTTCAGTAGATGAACACCGGCGTCCCCACGTCCACCTGGTGGTAGAGATACCGCGCCGCCTCGTTCGACATGCGGATGCAGCCGTGCGAGACGTTCTGCCCCAGCAGCTCGGGGTGGTTCGTCCCGTGCACGGCGATGCCCTCGCCCAGGTAGAGCGCCGTCGTCCCCAGCATCCCGCGCTCCCAGCGGCGCGGCGAATCGGCCGGGGGAATGGGCTGCTTGCGCTCGATGTACTGCCAGTCGGGCACGTACCAGCGCGGATTCTTCTCCTTGCGCTGGATGCGGAACATCCCGCGCGGGGTGGAGAACTCCCACTTCTGCCCGGCGCCCTCGAGCCGCGTTCCCGTTCCCGTCCCCACCACGGCCGACCAGAGCACGCGCGACTCCTCCATCAGGTACAGCCGGTGCTCGGCCAGCGAGATCACCACGTAGGTGCCCTCGACGTTCACCGGGGGGTCGCGGTAACGCTCGGCGCCCTCGCCGGCCACGCCGTGCTCCAGGGCCAGCGGCTCCAGCGGCAGCTGCGCCATCGCCGCCCGCGCGGACAGCGCCGACGCGCCGAGGACCAGCCCCAGCATCGCCATCCCGCGCACCTTCGCACTCACGCACTCTCGCACTTTCGCACCCCTCATCGCACTCCTCGTCATTCCAGCAGCTCGCGCTGCATCCGCCGCTTGCGCATCAGGTCGTACACGTGGGCGATCTCGCCGCCCAGGATGAACACCACGGCCGAGTAGTAGATCCACAGCACCAGGATAATCGGCGTCACCAGCGCGCCGTACACCGTGGTCCACCCCGTGGAATGCAGCACGTAGGTAGCGAACAGCCCCTTGAGCAGCTCCCACGCCAGCGAGGTGAACACCGCCGCCACGATCGCCATCCGCCAGGGCGTGCGCCGCTTGGGAAGGTAGCGGTAGATCAGCAGGAACATCAGGAAGATGAACAGGAACGCCAGCAACCGCGCCCACACCAGCTGCACCGTCTGCACGTCCAGCCACCGGCTCCCGATCAGCCGCACCCCCATCTCCTGCGCGGCGGTGAGGATCACGGTGATCCCCGTGTTGGCCACGAACAGCGTTCCCGCCACCAGCACCATCTGCAGGTCGAACACCTTCCCCTCCACGATCCCCCGCTCCTCGGGAAGGTCGAAGATCTCCTTCAGCGAGGTCCGGAGCGTGGCGATCAGCCGCGTGCTGCTCCACAGGAAGAGCACCAGGCCGATCACGCCGAAGCTGGTGCGCCCCGCCAGCACCGCGTCGATGATCTGGTAGGTGCGGTTGACGACCGACTCGGTGGGGGGGAGGATGGTGACGACGTAGTCGACCGCCGCCTTGCGCGGATCGTCGACGATGCGGTTCAGGACGATGCCGAAGATCCCCACCAGCATCAGCAGGAAGGGGATGGCCCCGAACACCACGTCGAAAGCGATCCCCCCGGCCAGGAAAAAGATCTCGTCCTCGCCGGCCTTGCGGTACAGGTGCGCGACGAAGTCTCCTCCGCCGCGCGTGACGCGCGCGAGGGCCGCCACGGCGGCCCTCGGCACGTTCACCCGGCGCGTCCAGCGCCTGCGCTCGGCGGTCGGCGGAGACATGCGCCGTAAACTCGCGGCGGCGCGGCGCTTCCGTCAACGCCCGCCCGTCTCAGGCCAGGTCGCCGCGGTCCTCCTCGGTGGTGACCTCGGTGATCACGACCTCGCCGCCAGCGGCGGACGACGACGCCTCGGACGCCTCCGCATCCCCGTCGTCCGCGCCATCGCCGTCGCGGCGGGTGCGGTAGGCGCGCTTGGCGTCGTCCACGCGGCGCTGCAGCTCGCCGCGCGCGTCGCGGGCGGCGCTGCGCCCCACCTCCAGCGCGCTGCGGGCCTGGTGCACGCGCGTCTCCACCTCGCCGCGCACGGACTCGAAGGCCCCGCCCACGCGGCCGCGGGTGGCCTCCACGCGGTCGGCCACGCGGTCGCGCACGCCGGTCACCCGCCCCTCCACGTCGTCGCGCAGGCGCCGCGCGGCGCCCACGATCTCGGCCTGCGTCTCGGCGCCCGAGCGCGGGGCCAGCAGCAGCGCCACCGCGGCGCCCACCAGCGCGCCCAGCAGGAAGGTGCCGGCGCCACTCCCGCCGCCGCGCGTCTCGATCACGAAGGTCGGCAGGTCGTCGTAGTCCGCCATGGGTGGGGTTCCGGAGAAAGGGGTCAGCCCTGCGCGGCCGCCGCGGCGTGGGCGCCGGGTCCGTCGTGGCGCTCCAGCGCGTGCCGCAGGCGCTTGAGATCGACGGGCTTCTGCAGGAAGAAGTCGGCCTCGCGCTGCAGCAGCCGCTCCACGCCGTCGCCCCCGCACGCGCCGGTGATCACGATGAAGGTGACCGGGTGCGGCGCCTGCGAGCGCACCCTGCGCAGGATCTGCAGGCCGTCGGTGTCGGGAAGGTAGAAGTCGCAGACCACGGTGTCGGGGCGGAACTCGCTGAGCCGCCGGAGCCCCGCCTCGCCGTTCTCGGCCGACGCCACCGTGTAGCCCTCTTCGGACAGCAGGCTTTCCAGTGCCTCCCGCGCACCCGGCTCGTCTTCGATGACCAGAATACGTTGTGCAGCCATTGCCCTGCAACACTCGGGTGCGCGGTTCGTCCGTCGCTCGTACTGGCGAAAGGGCAATCGGCATGCCACTTCCCTGTAAACTGATGTTTTCACCAGAATGCAGCAAAGTCGTTGAAACAGGCGGATGTAGGTGGAACAAACCTTCGGCGTCCAGAGAACTGAGCGGCGTTCATTTACATTCCTGAACAGAAGGTCTCACGCGGAGGCGCGGAGAACAGCGGAGACGTCGGCGCCGCTCCTCCTCCGCCCGCGTTCTTCCGCTCATCCGCCGCGAAGGCTACCAGGACGAGAGCGGGGCGATCATCTGCAAAGCAGGTCCCTTGTCCCTAGGGAGGGGATCCAGGAAAGGTCTCTCACAGAGGGCACGGAGACCGCGGAGGAACTGCTTTTCTTCTCCGTGAACTCTGTGTCCTCTGTGATACTAAATCCTGGTGAAGTGTTGCCGCAGGATGTACCATACGTATCCGAGTTCACGTCGTTTATTTCCTCGAAAAACGGAGGACGCGATGGGAGCCCGGCTGAAGGTCCAACCGCACCTGACGCAGGACGAGATCCGGGGATACTTCCTCACCAGCGAGGACGTGGTCGAGCAGAGC
>DASUYB010000124.1 GCA_036377595.1 Longimicrobium sp.
GAGTGCGTTGGATCCGAGCTGGTCCAACGCACTCGCGCACTTCCGCACTTCCGCACTAACGAAGAGGCGGGCCGCTCACCGAAGAGACGACCCGCCTGTCAGTTCACGAGGCTCACGTGCCGTTCGCCGTCGCCGTGGTGATGGTGGTGCCGGTGCTCGGCCTCGTGCTCGTGGCGGCGCAGCGCCTCGAGGATCTCCTCGCCGTAGAACATGGCGATGTACTTGGCCTGCACGTCGGTGACGCGGCGCACCGCCCACACCAGCTCCACGTAGTTGGGCTCGTGCGGATGCTTCATCAGGTGCATCCCGCACTCCTCCGGCAGATGGCTGGCCTTGCGGTTGTTGCAGGGCGAGCAGGCCGTGACCACGTTCTCCCAGGTGTTGTCCCCCCCGCGCGACATGGGGACCACGTGGTCGCGCGTGAGGAACTCGCGCCCGCGCAGTCCGCCGCGGTGCCGCCCGCAGTACTGGCAGCGGTAGCCGTCGCGCGCGAACAGGAAGGTGTTCGTGACCTGGCGGCGGAACCGGCGCGGCACGTGGATGAACCGCTTCAGCCGGATCACCAGCGGCGCGGCGATCTGGTCGCGCGCCGAGCGGAAGATCCGGGCGTCATCGGCCTCCAGCACCTCCGCCTTCCGGTCGATCACGAGCCGCAGGGCCCGCTCCACGGGAAGGATGGTCAACGGCTCGAAGGATGCGTTCAACGCCAGACACCCCATACGGATGCACCTCGTGGTCTCGGGTGGGTCGCCTGCCTCTTACGTCACCGGTGTCAGTGGGTCCACGGGATTCAAGCTTCGTGCGCGCGCACCCGTTCGCGTCCGCTTCCGTGCCACGATCGTGTCACGGCGCGGCCCCCGGCGGGCCGGGGACGGTGGGCTGGCGTGGGGGTGGGAGGCGCCGAAACCTGCGTATACGCATGAATTCTAGCCAGATCTGCCGCAAACGGTCAAGCTCCCGCACTACATCTTGTGTCAAGAGTCTCGCGCCCCACTTACCCGGATGCGTCCGTTCGTCCATCTTTCTCCCGCTCGCACGTTCTACGCACTCGGCCCGGGCCGTTGCAAGGGCGCCAAAATAGTTGGTCCCGGAGTTGCTGCATCAACCGCTGTGAGCGGGAGATCTCCCGCGTTTGCGACGATCCGCAGAAACCCTCCCCATCATCCTGCAATGCGATATTCCGCAATCACTTTCGCCGCATCGATGCTCGTTGCGCTGGCGCTTCCCGCCGCCGCGCAGCAGGAAACATCCGGAGGACAGCCTGTCCCCCAGCAGGGACGGGTGACGCTCACCGGCGTGGTGGTGGACGCCACCAACGGGCAGCCGCTGCGCGCCGCGCGGCTGCGCATCCCGGCCGCGCACGTGGACGTGTTCACCAACGAGGAGGGGCGCTTCTACGTCGAGGGCGTGCCGGCGGGCGAGTACGGCGTTTCCGTGTCGCTGCTGGGATACCGCCAGCTGGCGCAGATCTGGACGGTGGCCGACGACGAGGCGGAGCCGCAGGTGTCCCTTCAGCCCAACCCCATCCTGCTGCGCGCGATCAACGTGACCACCGGCCGGCTGGAGCGGCGGGTGCGGGCGAGCGGCGCGAACGCGATGGCGTTCAGCCGCGACTTCCTGGTGGCGTCGAACGACCGCGACGCCGCCATCTTCGTCCGCAACATGGCGCACGTGCAGCCGGTGCCCTGCGCCACCTTCGCCACGGCGGGCGCGGACCTGAACTGCCTGCGGGTGCGCGGCGTGGCCACCGTGCCGTGCGTGCTGATCAACGACACGCCGTCGAGCTGGGGCGAGCTGGCGATGTACCGCCCGCGCGAGTTGTACCGCGTGGAGGTGTACAAGGGCGGGCAGGCGATCCTGGCGTACACCACGACGTTCGCCGAGGACATCGCCCTGCGCGGCTACAACCCGCCGCCCATCGAGTCGCAGGTGCAGATGTACTGCCGCCGCTCGGCCACGCTGAACTGATCCCCCGGCCAGACGAATCCGGGGCCGCGCCATCTCCCGCGGCCCCGGTGATCCGCCGGTCTCCCCATCCCGCATCCATCTCCCCTCCAGCCCGCCTCCCCTCGAATGACGCGCCCGCTCCTCTCCGCCGCCGCGCTGGCTTTGCTCGCCGCATCCCCCGCGCTGGCGCAGCGCGACTCGGCCGCGTCGGCCCTCGAAGGCGGCGTGGTGGTCCTGTCCGGCCGCGTGGTGGACGCGGGCACGGGCCGGCCGCTGCGCGCCGCGCGCGTCGGCGTAACGACGGCGGGGGCCGTGGCGTTCACCGACTCGCTCGGCGGCTTCTCCATTCCCGTGCCCGCGGGCGCGCACAGCGCGTTCGTGGGGCGGCCCGGCTACATGGCCATGGAAGGGAAGCTGACGGTGGCCGCGGGAGACGCGCCGCGCACCATCCGCCTGCCGGTCGATTCGGCGATGATGGCGGCGCTGCACCAGCAGGACGTGCGCCTTGCGCGCCGTGCCCGCGCCTCGGGCACCACGCCGCAGCTCTGGGAGCGCGACGCGCTGGTGGCCAGCGACTCGCCGAACGTCGCGCAGTTCCTGCTGGCCAGCGCGCGCATGGGGTGGACGCTCTGCGGCGGCGCCGTGCGCCGATCGCGCACGAGGGAGTACGTCGAAACGCCGATGCCCCCCAACGTGCCCGCGTGCGTGCGCACAGCGCGCCCCGGCGGCCTCTGCGTGATCGTGGACGAGCAGCGGTCGAGCATGTACCAGCTCACCACGCTCGACCCGAGGGAGCTCTATCGGCTGGAGGCGTATCGCCGCGCCGGCATCATAGTCGGCTACTCCACGCGCTTCGTGGAGTGGCTGGCGCGCCGGGGACGGATGCTGCCGCCGCTGGAGGGCCTGGTGCGCAACCTGTGCGGATGATCCTCACGCTCATCCCCAATCCCGGAAACACCAGGTCTCACGCAGAGCAGCAGGGGTAGCAGGGGAAAGTTCTCCGCTGCCTCTGCTGCTCGCGTAAGACAAATCTTTTTCCGGATTCGGAGTGATACCGGTTGCTGCAATTGATTGTGCATTCAGATCGGATGTCGTTCCGAGCGGCGCCGCTGCTCCGAACCTTCAATCGCGCCGATACCGGGCGGCGCCCGAATCTGTGGCATGCGTCCGAGCGACAGGCGGCCTGTGGCTCGGGAGCCGGCCACAGATTCCTCAGGCGCCACGGCTTTGCGTGGAGGACAGGCCGGCGCAGCGCCTTCGGAATGACATTGCACAGTTGATCCTGAGACTCGGTATGAGACTTTCTGTTCTCCGATTCTGGATCGGGCTGCGGGTCCGCCCCGCGCATCCCATCTCATCTACCGAAATCCGATTCAATCCCTCCGGCGTAGACACGGTGTCGCGGGCGCGGCACCCGCGGCGCGAAGACCCTCCCGTGCCGCCATCCGAACCGATCCGGAGGACACCGATGATCCGCAAGCTGATCGCCGCCGCGGTGGTGGCGGCCCTGGCCCCGTCGTTCGCGCACGCGCAGCAGACCGCCGGCGCCGCGGCCAACCCGCAGATGCAGCAGTCGCCGGGCGTGCTGATCGTATCCCTGCAGAAGTGCCACTTCGTGGGGATGGAGGAGCTGGACCAGTGGTGGCGCACCAACGCCGCGCCGATCCTGAACCAGTTCGTGCGCGAGAACAAGCTGCAGGCGTGGGGGATCTTCGAGCACGCGTGGGGCGACGAGTGGAACTGGGGGATCTACTACGTGGCGCCCGACTTCCCGACCTTCCACGCCACGTTCGACCGGTTCTTCACCACGCTGCGCCAGCGCCAGCCGCAGTTCATGCAGACCTTCGAGCAGCACTGCACCGAGCACAAGGACAACCTGTACGAGCTAGCGATGACGGAGACGACCACCGGCGGGGGGATGGCGGCGCCGGCCCGGCCGTAGATCGCGAAGTGCTGAGTGCTGAGTGCTGAGTGCTGAGTGCTGAGTGCTGAGTGCGGGGCTCGTCGAAAGCGACGGGCCCCGCACGCGCGATGCAGCACCCGCGCTGAGTTCTCCCCTCCCCTGCGCAGCGGGGGAGGGGCCGGGGGAGGGGGCCATCCCGCGGCCACACAAACTCACGCCGTCCGAATGGATGTTCTCACCCCTACCTCTCCCGGTACGGGAGAGGTGGCGAGCCCCAGCGAGCCGGAGAGGGCGCGATGCGGCGTCGCGACGATCCAGGCGGCGCGCCCGGCTGCTACAGCAGCTGCACCGGATCCCGGTCGAGGATGACGCGGATGTCGGCGGACCGGGGGCTCTTCGGCCGCCAGCGCTCCCAGAAGTAGCGCGACACCTTCCCCAGCGTGTCCGCGTGGGTCGAGCGGAGGAGGAAGTGCCACCGCCACCGCCCGCGGATGCGGTCGATCGGGCACGGCGCCGGGCCCGTCAGCGTCACGTCGCGCACGCGGCGCTGCTCCAGCAGGCCGAGCACCCAGTCGCCCGCGGCCGTCGCCGCCTCCTGCGTGGGCGTCTCCTCCAGCCCGCTGATCACCACGTTGACCAGGCGCGTGAAGGGCGGGTAGCGCGGCTCGCGGCGCGTCTCCATCTCCTTCTCCGCGAAGCGCTCGAAGTCGTGCTCGGTGGCCGCCTCCACCGCGTAGTGGTTGGGGAGCGCGGTCTGGATGATCACTTCGCCACCCTTGGGGCCACGGCCCGCGCGCCCGGCGACCTGCGTCATCAGCTGGAAGGTGCGCTCGGTGGCACGAAAGTCAGGGAGATTGATCCCGACGTCGGCGTTGATCACCCCCACCAGCGTCACGTTGGGGAAATCGAGCCCCTTCGCGATCATCTGCGTGCCCATCAGGATGTCGACCTCGCGGCGCTCCACGCGGCCCAGGATCTCGTGGTGGCTCCACTTTCCGCTCGTCGTATCCACGTCCATCCGCGCGATCCGCGCGCTGGGGAAGGTCTCCGCCACCGTCCTTTCCACCTGCTCGGTGCCCACGCCGCGGAAGCTCAGGTCCTTCGAGCCGCACGCGGGGCAGTGGCTGGGCGCCTGCTCCTCGTGCAGGCAGTAGTGGCAGGTCAGCCGCGCGCGGCGGCGGTGGAAGGTGAGCGAGACGTTGCAGTTGGGGCACTGCCACACCATCCCGCACTCGCGGCACTGCACGAAGTTGGCGTAGCCGCGCCGGTTCAGCAGCAGGATGGTCTGCTCGCCGCGCCCGAAGCGCTGGCCGACCGCATCCACCAGCAGGTCGGAGAGGATCACGGGCCCGCGCTCCTGCACGGGTCCGCTCGTCTCGCGCTGGCGCTTGCGCTCGGCGCGCAGGTCGACGATGCGGATGGGCGGCATCGGCTGGCCGCCTACCCGCTCGGGGAGTTCCAGCAGCGTGTACTTCCCCGCCTGCGCGTTCGCCCAGCTCTCCAGCGAGGGGGTGGCGGAGCCCAGGACGCAGACGGCGCCCTCGATGAGCGCGCGGACGACCGCCACCTCGCGCGCGTGGTAGCGCGGCGCCTCGCCCTGCTTGTACGAGCTCTCGTGCTCCTCGTCCACCACGATGGCGCCCAGGTCGGGGAGCGGGGCGAAGATGGCCGAGCGCGCACCGACCACGATCCGCTTCTCCCCCGACCGCAGACTGCGCCATTCGTCGTAGCGCTCGCCGTCGGACAGCGCGGAGTGGAGCACGGCCACGCGGTCGCCGAAGACGGCCTTGAAGCGCCCCACCGTCTGCGGCGTCAGCGCGATCTCGGGGACGAGCACGATGGCCGTCTTCCCCTGCCGCTCCACGATCTCCCGCAGCAGCTCGATGTAGACCAGCGTCTTCCCCGAGCCGGTGACGCCGCGCAGCAGGAAGGTCCCCGGCCGGCGCGTCCGCGTGGCCGCGACCAGCGTGCGGATGACGTTGGCCTGCGCGGGCGTGGGGCGGTGCGGCGGCGCGGCGGAGGCCTCCACGCCGGCGTAGGGGTCGCGCGCCACCTCCTCCTCGGCGATGTCGGCCACCTCCTTCTTCACCAGCGCGTTCAGGATCTCACGCGAGAAGCCGAGCTCGTTCACCAGGTGGGGGACGTCGGCCGCGCCGCCCATGGCCTCCACCGTCTCGAACGCCTCGCGCTGGCGCGGCGTGCGCGCGAAGATGCGGTCACGCTCGAGCAGGCTGGGCAGCTCGCGCACGCGCAGCACGCGGACGGTGCGCACCGGCGGCTCCACGCGCGGGCCCTCCGTCATCACCCGCACCAGCCCGATCTCCTCCAGCCGGCGAATGGTCGGCCACCACACGCGGTCGCCCAGTTCGCGGCGGAGGCGCTGCATCGGCTGCGGGCCCTCTCTCCCGCGCAGCCACTCGACCAGCTTCAGCTCCTGCTGGGTCACGTCGCGCCCGGGTGCTCCGTCCCGCGTCAGCTCCAGGTAGTCGGTCGACGAGTCCGTCAGCCCGGCGGGGAGCGCGGTGCGGATCACCTGCCCCAGCGGCGCCAGGTAGTAGTCGGCGATCCAGCGGCAGAGGCGCAGCACCGAGGGCGTGGCGCTGGGCGACGCGTCGAGCACGCCCAGCAGCGGCTTCACCTTCTCGGGGTCGGAGACGGAGGCGTCGTCGGCGATCCGGTCAATCCACCCGATGCGCTCGCGGTTGGCGAACGGCACCAGCACGCGCGCCCCAGGCCGCGCCTGCGCGCGCAGGGCGTCGGGCACGCGGTAGGTGAACGGCCGCGGCAGCGGCAGCGGGAGCGCGACGTCTACGTACAACTGTCGGGAGACAGGGGACAGGGGAAAGGGAACAGCGGGCGGAAAGGTAACAGCGCGGGCAAGACGGCGCGGCGGAGACTGGAACAGGCGAGGCGGGGGCGATGGCGTCGCGGGAGTTGCGGCTCACTCTTTGCGACGTAATATTCTGTATCCCCGCCCATACATCCGGCGGGGAGGCACCCCCTCATTTCTGGAGGAATACGATGGAACGCAAGCTGTCGCTCGATCCGGACGCCCTCGCGGTCGATTCGTTCCCCACGGAGCGGACGGCCGCATCCCTGAACGCCACCGCGAACCGCCACGCGCTCGGGCTGACGCTCACCACGTGTGACCCGAACGGCGCGTGCCACACCCGCAACACCTGCACGACGAACCTCTGCTGAAGCCGGGGCGGAGATCGTCATCACCCCCAACACGCCGTCGTGGAGGGTAAGATGAAACACAAGCTCACGCTGGATGTCGACACGCTCGCCGTCGCCTCGTTCGAGGCAGGCGGCGGCGCCGAAGCGCGCGGGACGGTGAACGCGCGGGAGGAGAAGGAGCGCCCCTGCCCGTGGTCGGAACCCTTCTCGTGCCCGGCCACGGTGCACACCTGCGCCTCGTTCGACGTTTCCTGCCGAGTGGCAGGCTGAGGCGCGCACAAGAACAGGGCGGCCGCCGAGACGCGGGGCCGCCCCTTGCGCGGCCGTGCCCGATCGTCGGGCCGGCACGCGGCCACCCCGAACCAGGGAGGAATCCATGCCTCGCAAGCTCACGCTGAACCCGGAAACGCTGTCGATCGAGTCATTCGAGCCCGGAGATGCCGCGGACGCGCAGGGGACCGTCGAGGCGTACGACGCGAAGATCCCGTGCGTGATCTCGGGAAGCATCAGGTTCTCGTGTCCCAACACGTGGGACTGCTCCGGCAATCCCTGCGTGACGGGTGCTGGCTGCTGAGCCTCGCCATCGGGAGACGAAACGAGGCGGCCGCTCGCTCGCGGCCGCCTCGTCTGCGTCTGGCCGGCGCGGGCGCCGCTACGCCCGGGTGACGCCCAGGCCGGGGTCGTCGTTGAAGCGGAGGGTGCCGTCGCCCTCCAGGCCGGGGCCGTAGAAGGGATCGCTCGCCAGGAGGGCGGCGCCGTCGAGGTCGGCGTAGTCCACCAGCGGCGTCAGCTGCACCGCCGCGGCGATGCCGACCGACGACTCGATCATGCAGCCGATCATCACGCTCATCCCGTGCGCGCGGGCCGCGTGGACGATGCGGATGGCCTCGCGCAGGCTTCCGCACTTGGCGAGCTTGATGTTCACGCCGTCGACCGCGCCGGCGAGCTTCGCCACGTCCGCCGCCACCTCGCAGCTCTCGTCGGCGATGATGGGGAGGCGCGAGCGGCGGCGGACCAGCTTCAATCCCTCGAGATCCTCCGGCGGGAGCGGCTGCTCCACGAACTCCACCCCGTACTCCTCCAGCATGGGGATGCGGCGGATCGCCTCCTTCGCGGACCACGCCGTGTTCGCGTCCACGCGGATCGTCTTCTCCGGCGCCTCGTCGCGGATCATCTGCAGCACCTCGCGGTCGCGCGGGGTGCCCACCTTGAGCTTGAGGATCGGGTAACCGGCCGCCTCGCGCACCTTCTGCCGCATCACCTCCGGCTCGTCGATGCCGATGGTGAAGGACGAGCGCGGCGCCGCGGCGGGGTCCAATCCCCACAATCTCCAGAGCGGGACGCCGAGCTTCTTCCCCACCCAGTCGTGCAGCGCCATGGAGACGGCCACGCGCGCCGCGGGATTGCGGCCGATGGAGTGCTCCAGCGCGCGCTCGATCCGCTCCAGCGCGAACAGGTCGCCGTCCGCCGCGCGCGCGGCCACGGCGGAGAGGTGCGGCATCAGCGCCGTCACCGTCTCCGCCGTCTCGCCGTAGTAGGGCGTGGCGGGCGCCTCGCCCCACCCTTCGACGTCGTCGTGCTCGATCCGTACGAGCACGGAGCGGCGCGTCCGCGGCGCCGCCTCGCGCGCGATGTTGAACGCGTGCTTCGTGGGGAGGTCGATGGTCTCGAAGGTGAGCTTCATCCGACGGAGTGCTGAGTGCTGAGTGGGTTCGGCGCGGGGACGAGGTGTAGCGCGTCGCGCCTGCCTCGCCGCCCTCTCCCTGGCGCTTCGCGCCTGTCCCTCCCCCAAAACCGACTGGGGGAGGGACGGGCTCGCTGCGCTCGTGACGCGCGGACGAGAATCCACACCCTCTCCCGTTATCGGGAGAGGGCGAGCCTCTAAGGCGCGGGGTGAGGGCGGCCGGCGCCGCGCCGGCGGCCGCTCTCCGCACAGATCCCTTTCCGCCGGACCTCTGCCCCCTATCTCCTGTCCCCTACTTCGGGCGGCCCGGCGGCGCGGGCTCCGTCATCGGTGGGGGGGTGAGCATGGAGACGAAGTCGTAGGGCGGCCATGGGCCGGTGAGGTCCAGCTCCAGCGCGGAGTTCAGCGCGGAGAGCTGGTCCACCCGGTCGCGGAAGGCCTCGGACGCGCCGCGCTCGACCAGGAAGGCGGCGCTCAGCACGCGCGTCTGGTCGCGCGGGAAGGGCACCGCCGCGCGCGACAGGCGCCGCAGCTCGGCGTAGATGTGCGTGGCCAGGTCCAGCGCCTTGTTCTCGGGGAACGCGCTGTCCGCCAGCGCGACGTGCAGCCGGTACTCCCACCGCCCGCGCACCCGCGCCAGCGCGCCGCGCAGCGCCGTGTAGCTGTCGGCCAGGAACGCCAGCAGCTCGCCCTCGCCGGGGAAGACGACGCCCGCCGGCGCGGGGACCACGTCGCCCGACAGCAGCGCGCGGTGCACCTCCCAGTGGCGCGCGGTCACGTGCAGCGGGTCGCGGTCCGCGCCCTCCGGCGGCGCGGGGGCGACCAGCGCCGCCACGTCGTCGTGGAGGACGAGCCGCGCGCCGAGCCTGGGGTCGACCGGGTCCCACACGGGGTCGTCCAGGTCGCCCGGGAGCACGGCCAGCAGCGCCAGCCCGCGCGGAGGGCGTCGGCGGTCGGGGCGGCCGCCGTTCTGCGCCGCGGGCGCCTCCACCGGCCCGTCGTCGATGCGCGGCGGGCGGGCGCGTCCCGCGGGCGGGGACTCGGACAGGGGCGGCGGCACGGGGGGGCGGTCGTCGCTCACGCGAAGGGGTTCTCCCGGAAGAGCGGATAGATGGCGCGCTGCGGATCGGGCGTGGTGACCTCGGGGCCGTCCGCGCCCATGTACATGTCCAGCTCGGTGCGGAATCCCACGTCGCCGGGGATGTAGATCCCGGGCTCGACGGAGAAGCCCACGCCGCGGATCAGCGTGCGCGTGTCCTTGGTCTCCAGGTTGTCGATGTTCGGCCCGGAGCCGTGCAGCTCGCGGTCGATGGAGTGCCCGGTGCGGTGGATGAAGTACTGCCCGTAGCCGCCGCGCTCGATCACCCCGCGCGCCACGTCGTCCACCTCGAAGCCGCGCACCGCCTCGCCGGCCGCGCTGCGCCGCGTCACGTGCTCGACCGCGGCGTCTCGCGCCTCGGCCAGCAGGCGGAAGATCTGCGCCAGGCGCTCCGGCACCTCGTCGCCCAGGTACCCCATCCACGTCTGGTCGGCGTAGACGGCGTCGTCGTTCTCCTTCCCCCACAGGTCGATCAGCACCAGGTCACCGGGCTTCATCACCGCGTGGCTCTCGGCGCTGGCGGCGTAGTGGGGATTGGCGGCGTTCGCGTTCACGGCGACGTCGGAGTCCGCGCCGACCTTGAGTCCGCGACGGTCGAAATCGGCCGCGATCCAGCCGCGGACGTCCCATTCGGTGACGCGCTCGCCCGCGCGGACGGCGTCGGCGATGCGGCGGAAGGCGTCGTGCGCGGCCTCGTAGACGTGGATGGCGGCGCGGCGGTGGCTGGCCTCGCCCTCGGGCGTCCAGCGCGAGTAGAAGGTGCTCACCAGGTCGCCCGAGGAGACGACGGCGGCGCCGGCGCCGCGCACCATCTCGAGCACGCCGGCGGGGGTCTTGTCCACGTACGGCACCCCGTCGCCCTCGGCGTACTCCATCGCCACCTTCGGCTGGCCGCGGAGGACGTCGGCCAGCGCGGCGTCGAGCTCGCGCCAGCTGGAGTACTCGAGCTTGCGGCCGCGCCAGGTGCTCCACGGCTGCTGCTCGATGCGATGGGTGATGGCGGTGGGCTCGCCGTCGGTGGGGAGATAGACGAAGTAGCGGCGGGTGAGCGCCGGGATCCCCAGCACCTTCGAGGCAATGTCATTGCCGCCGCGGAAGTTGAACAGGAGCCACCCGTCCAGCCCGCGCGCGCGCAGCTCGCCGCGCACCTGCTCGATGGTGTCGGGGGTGAGGGAGACGGTTTCGGAGGTGATGGCCATATCTACCGAAGTGCTGGGTGCTGAGTGCTGAGTTGATTCGGCTCGGGGCCGGGTTTCGGTGCGTCGCGCCGGCTCCGTGGCCCTCTCCCTGGCGCTTCGCGCCTGTCCCTCCCCCAAAACCGACTGGGGGAGGGACGGGCTCGCTGCGCTCGTGACGCTTGGGGCGAGGCCCTGCTCGGAAGCCTCACCCTCTCCCGTTATCGGGAGAGGGCGAGCGCTCCAAGGCGCGGGGTGAGGGTGGCCCGCGCGGCGCCGGCCGACGCTCTCCGCGCAGATCCTTCCCGCCGGACCCCTGTCTCCTGTCCCCTACGTCTCCTGCGACCAGCGGGTGCCCTTGATCATCGTCAGGCCCAGGACGCGCTCGCGGGTGAGGAGGCGGTGGATCTCGCGCTCGCGCACCAGCGCGCCGCGCACGCCCCGCCATCCCCACCGCTTCAGCGCCCGCCGCAGGATGCCGACCTTCTCGCGGAAGGTGAACATCTCCGCGAAGTCGGGGAACGGCCCGCCCGCCGCCGGGCGGAAGGGCGACGGCGCGTCGGACCAGTCCTCCACCGTCAGCTCCACCACGCCGGCGTCGCGCAGGAGCTGCTTCCACTCCACCAGGATCATCGGCCGCGCGCCGAGGTGCGCCACCAGCACCTCGCGGCGCGCCGGGTCGACGTTGCCGGTCCAGATCAGCTGCACCAGCACCACGCACCCGAACGGCTTGGTCACGCGCGCCAGCTCGCCCACCGCGCGCGCCGGGTCGGCCGACGACGCCAGCCCCAGCTCGCCGATGGCCACGTCGAAGATCCCGTCGCGGTAGGGCAGGTCGTCGAGCTGCGCGGTCTCGAACGTCACCCGCGCGTCCAGCCCCTCGTCGCGCGCGCGGCGCTGCGCCTCGCGCACCAGCGCGGGGTCGGGATCGACTCCGACGCATCCCACGTCGTACTGCTGCGCCAGGAACGACGTGGTCACGCCGCGGCCGCAGGCGCAGTCCAGCACCTCCATCCCCTCGTGCATCTCCACCAGCGTGCCGATGCGGCGGTACAGCGCCTGGCCGCCGGGCGGAAACACGACCTCGCGGCTCAGCCGCACCAGGTCCAGCATCGACGGGCCGGACTCGCGGTCGGGCGGCAGGTGGAACGCGTCCGGGGCGGGCGAGGGCATGGAGATGGAGTATACGAGCGGCGGCAGGCGGGCGCGAGAGACCGCGCACGGTAACGATTCGCACGTACCCCTTGCGGGGCCCGTCCGCCGCGTGCACCTTCATCCCCGGCTAATCTTCCGAGACCATCTGTAGGGGCGTCGCCCACGCGGGGCGGCGGTGCACGTGTTGGGGGGCGGCGCCCGCAGTCACGGCAAAGGAGCAGAGATTCGGGGAATCACCCGGACCTCTGCTCCTTTGCATTTCAGGCGATCTTTTCATCTCTAACAGAGGACACAGAGGACACAGAGAAAGAGAAGAGCCAGCGAAGGTCTCCTCTGTGCCCTCTGTGTCCTCTGTTAGAGGCTTCTTTTCGATTGTCAGGCAGGCGGAAGGCCGGCCAGCGCGCGGAGATGCTGGACCACGGCGGCGCCGAGGCCGGTGCCGTAGCCGCCTTCCAGCACGGAGACGAGACGGCCGCCGGCGCGTGCATCCGCCCACTCCACGAGCTCTGCCGTCAGGTCGTACACCTCGCGCGGGGTGACGGCCAGGCCGCCGCGCGGGTCGCCCGCGACGATGTCGAGGCCGGCGGAGAGGAGCACGAAGTCCGGCGACTCCCCGGGGGCGACGGCGCCCAGCGCGTCCCGCATCGCCTCGCCGAACGCGTCGCCGCCGCTGCCCGGGGGGATGGCGCGGTCGGAGCGGTGCGGCTCGTCCGCGCCTTCGAACTGCTGGTGGACGGAGATGACGGAGATGCCGGGATCGCCCGCGACGACCTCGCGGATTGCCGTGGCGGGATGGATCCCCCAGGCGACGATCAGCACCCGCGACGAGCCGTGCCGCTCGCGCAGGTGCCGCGCCGCGACGGCGACGTTGTTGAACAGCGAGTGCTCGCCGGGCGCGTCGGCGCGACCGCCGCGCCCGGGCGGCCGCGCGGCGACGAACGCGTTGCGCACCTCGCCGCCCAGCACCACGTCCGCCGCGGTGATGGCGCCGCCCGCCGCCGCCAGCGCCGCGTCCCAGCTCGCGCCGGAGACGGGGACGCCGCCCAGCTCCAGCGGCCGCCCCTCCGCCGCCGCGGCGATGGCGGTGCGCCGCACGTCGTCCACGTAGCGCCGCGTGTGCACGCGCAGCAGGTCCGCCTCCGTCGCCGGCTCCGCCTGCACCTGCAGCAGCGGGTCGAACATCGCCACCATGTCGCGGTAGACGGCGCGCGTGACCGCCGGCAGCCGCCCCTGGTGGTCGGGGTGGTGCCACCCGGTGTCGTGGCGCGAGCAGTCCTCGTGGCTGACGTACGCGGTGGCCTTCAACTGCGCTCCAGGGAGATGGGGGCGGGTGCCGGCGAGCCGCACCAGTCTACCATTCCCCGTTCGCCATGGCGACCCGCACCCGCCAGGGTGTCATCCTGAGGGCGCATGCGCACAACTCTCGTCCACGCCGATGGTTGCGCGCCCGAAGGATCTACTCGATGCGGCACGAATGTCCGTGCGATAGGCCGGCGCTTCCGTGGGGGCGAGTAGATCCTTCGGTCGGCGCCACGTTTGGTGAGGACGAGAGCCGGGTGCGGCGCCTCCCTCAGGATGACATCGAGCGTGGTGTGAGATGATCTGGGCAATGCGTCGGGCGGACGTCGAGGCGTGCGGCGTGGCTGCGCGGCGCAAATGAAGTTACCCCCTCCCGTTATCGGGGCGTTATCGGGAGGGGGTACGCGGCCCCAGCCGCGGGGGGAGGGCCTCGCGGGGGAGGGTCTACGTGCGGTTGCCGACGCCGGCGAGGACCTCCTGCACCGTCTCGTCGGCCACGGGCGAGCCGTAGCGCCCGTCGCGGCCCACCGCGGGCGAGCCGACCGCCTCGATCAGCGAGTACTGCACGCGCCCCTCGCGCGCCTTCTTGTCGGTGCGCGTGCCGTCGATCACCTCGTCGACGTTCATCTCCAGCGGCAGCGACGTCGGCAAACCGAGGCGCGACAGCACCTTGCGCAGCCGCGCCGCCGTTCCCGTGGCGGTGATGCCGCAGCGCTCGCCGATCCGCGCCTCCTCCACCATCCCGATGGCGATGGCCTCGCCGTGCAGGAGCGCGTAGCCGCTCAGCGCCTCGATGGCGTGGCCGATGGTGTGGCCGAAGTTCAGCAGCTTGCGCGGGCCCTTCTCCGTCTCGTCGCGCTTGACGATCTCGGCCTTGATCTCCACCGAGCGCACGATCAGCCGGCAGAGCGCCTCGCTGTCGCCCGCCAGCAGCTCGGCGGCGGCGGACTCGATCCAGTCCAGGTACTCGGGGTCGGCGATGGCGCCGTGCTTGACCGCCTCGGCCAGCCCCGCGCGCACGTGCGCGTCCGGCAGCGTCGCCAGCAGCTCGGGGTCGGCCACGACCACCTGCGGCTGGTGGAAGGCGCCCACCAGGTTCTTCCCCGCGGGCGTGTCGACCCCCGTCTTCCCGCCGACCGACGAGTCGATCATCGCCAGCAGCGTGGTGGGCACCTGCACGAGCGGGAGGCCGCGCATGTACGTCGCCGCGACGAAGCCGCCCAGGTCGCCGGGAACGCCGCCGCCGAACGCGATCAGCGCGGCGTCGCGGCCGATGCCGGCCTCGAGCATGGCGTCGGTGACCAGCGCCCAGGTCTCGCGCGTCTTCCGCTCCTCGCCGTTCTGGAAGGCGAACACGTCGGCCCGGTAGCCGGCGGAGTGCAGCATCCGCGACAGGCGCACCGCGTACAGCTCGGCCACGCGGTCGTCGGTGACCACGGCGTAGCGGTGCGCGGGGCAGAACTTGGAGAGGATGCTGGCGATGGAGGCGAAGAGACCCCCGCCCACCAGGATCTCGTATCCCCGGGCGCCCTTCTCGGGAAGCTGAACGGCGATGCGCTGCTTGATGCTCATACCGTGGTCTCTTCCAGCCGCTGCTCGCCGCGCCGGTCCATCCCCAGCCCCAGCACGGTCTCGTCCGCCGCCCACAGCGCCAGCCGCCGCAGGTCGCCCCCCAGCTCCGCCGCGGCGCGCCGCATCCGCGCCGCCGCGCATCCCCGCTCGAACACTTCCTCCAGCGCGTCGAGCGACTCGGCGTCGCCCAGCTCGCGCGCAAGCGGACGGAGCCGCTCCGCCAGCCCCAGCACCGCGTCGCGCGCGGAGACCGTACGCGGCTCGCGGCTGAAGACGTCGACGAATTCCGCCTCGGTCCCGTCGCGCGCGGCCCGCCACGCGTTCTCGCCCAGCAGCGGCTGCGCCACCGAGCCGGGGAGCGCGGGCTCGCCGATCGCCCCCGCGGCGATCCCCGCCACCACCGCCCGCGCCAGCGCCGCGATGGCCACGGCATCCTCCAGCCGCGGCGTGACGTCGGCCGCGCGGAACTCCAGCGTCGGGTAGCGGTGGTGCGGCCGCAGGTCCCAGTAGATGCGCCCCGGCGCGTCCACGCACTTCGTCTCCGTCAGCCACCGCAGCAGCAGGTCCAGCTCGCCCGCGCCGTCGAAGCGCGGCGGCGCGCCGGTGCGCGGCCAGCGGCGCCAGAGCAGGGTGCGGAACGACGAGTATCCCGTGTCGCGCCCCGCGTGGAAGGGCGAGCTGGCCGACAGCGCCAGCAGGAGCGGGAGATGGAACCGCGCCGCGTTGGCCACCCGCACCCGGTCGAGGTGCGCCGGCACGCCCACGTGCACGTGCATCCCGAAGATGGTCTGCGTCTCGGCCAGCTCGCGGTACTCGTCGCGGATGGCGGCGTAGACCTCGGCGTCGGTGAAGTCGTGCCCCGCGTCGGGCGCCGTCGGGTGCGTTCCCGCCGCGGCGATGCGCAGCCCCTCGGCCGCGGCCACGGCGGCGGCCTGGAAGCGCAGCCGCGCCAGGTCGTCGCGAACGCAGTGCGTACCCTCGCACACCCGGGTCTCGACCTCGATGGTGTGCTGCTGCATCTCGGGCTTCACCTCGCCGGTCCAGTCTCCGGCGATGACCCAGCGGGCGCGGCTGCGGAGGTCGCCCGTGCGCGCGTCGAGGAGCTGGTACTCCTCCTCCACGCCGATGGTGAAGTCCCGCGGCGAGATTGTCATCCGTCCGTTTCGGGCCTGCCGTGGCCCGTTTGAGAGTTAGCGGAGCGTGTGTGAACGTGCAAGAACGTACAAAGGAAGTCCGGGCCGCTGGATCTCGATTCCGTTCCGCGCGTCATCAACCTCGCCGCCGGCCCGCGCCCTCTTCGTCACGCTCGACGCGCTCCAGCGGCGGCGCCGCCGAAAGCAACTCCCGCGCCGTCATCCCGAGCACCGGGTGGACCCACTCCGGCGCGACTTCCGCGAGGGGATGGAGGACGAAGCCGCGGTGCGGGATGCCGGGATGCGGCAGCGTGAGCCGCGGATCGTCCCTCACCTCGTCTCCATAGGACAGCAGGTCGATGTCGATCACCCGCGGCGCGTTGCGGAAGGTGCGCTCGCGCCCCATCTCCCGCTCCACGCCGAGGATGCGGTCCAGCAGCTCCTCCGGCGCCAGCGCGGTGACGCCGCGCACCACCAGGTTGAGGAAGTCGGGCTGGTCGCGGTGGCCCACCGGCTCGGTGCGGTAGACCGACGACGCGCGCACCTCGCCGACGAACGCGCCGAGCGCCTCGACCGCGCGCGCCAGCTGCCCGCGCGGGTCGCCGAGGTTGGCGCCCAGGCCGAGCAGCACCTCGACGGGCGGATGTTTGCCGTTCGGCATCGGTCGCTGGAAACCGTTTCGTGAGCGCGAGATCTCCGTGACGGGGGAAATCTCGCCGGGGCGGGGGGATGGGGGAAGGCGCGGCCGGGCGCGGCGAGGCCGCGCCCGGCATCCCGGGATCAGTGCGCCTGCAGGATCACGGACTGCTCCTGCGGGACGTTGATGGCCTGGTCGGTCAGGAAGGGCGGGACGTACGACCGTCCGCCTCCGCCGCAGTACACGCACGCGGGCACCACCTGGTTGGCGGAGAGCTGCCCGCCCGGCGCGAAGGTGGGGCTGGAGCACGCGGCGGCGGCCGCTGCTGCCGCGACGATGGCGAAGGTGCGGGAGATGGCAATACGGCGCATGACGGACCTCCGGTGGCGTTCGAGTTCGCGGTCGTCCTCGGGCCCTTGCTCCCGCTCGCCACCGGCGCCCGTGCTCCGCGCGCTGGCCTGCGCGCGGCGGTCCCGGCGTCGGGACCCGCGGGCGCCCCTCGAGGTCTCGTGGACCACGGCTGGGGGCCTTCCCTCAACGAAAATCGGCTCCGGTGCGTGGGCACCGGAGCCGTCGTCGGCAGTAGAGGAAGAACGCAACGCGCGTGCCATCTCCATCACCAGCTATCTCTTTAATTTGCAAGTCGATGTGCAGTTGTTCGGAAACGGGCGAACTGCTCCGTGCCCGATGCGCCGCCGCCGGTGCGGCGACCTCCCACGCGCCGCCGGGGGCGCGCGCATTGCGGAGGCGGGGCGGCTTCGCCAGCTTCGCGCGTCTCCCGAACCTGACGCCACTCACGTCCTGACGCAGGGTCCGCTTGAGCGACCAGCCCCAGCTCACCCGCTTCGCCTGGCTGTCGATCGCCGCCGCGGTGGTGACCATCGCGCTGAAGTTCGGCGCGTTCGTGGTTACCGGCTCGGTGGGGCTGCTGTCGGACGCGCTGGAGAGCCTGGTGAACCTGGCCGCGGCCGTCATGGCGCTGGCGATGCTGACCCTGGCCGCGCGCCCGCCCGACGAGGAGCACGCCTACGGGCACGGCAAGGCGGAGTACTTCGCCAGCAGCTTCGAGGGCGCGCTGATCATGGTGGCCGCGGCCAGCATCGCCTACTCGTCGGCGGTGCGGCTGATGCACCCGCAGCCGGTGCGCGAGCCGGCCGTCGGCGTGGCCGTGGCGCTCCTCGCGCTGGTGGTGAACCTGGTGGTGGCGATGATGCTGCTGCGCGCGGGGCGGAGATACCGCTCCATCGCGCTGGAGGCCGACGCGCACCACCTGCTGGCCGACGTGTGGACCACGGTGGCGGTGGTGATCGGCGTGGCCGCCGTGGCGGTGACGGGGTGGAACTGGCTGGACCCGGTGATGGCCATCGTGGTGGCGCTCAACATCGTGCGCATCGGGATCGGGCTGATGCGGCGCTCGGCGCTGGGGCTGCTCGACACCGCCATCCCCGGGCGCGACCGCGCGATCGTGCTGGAGATCCTGGAGCGCTTCGCCGCCGAGGGCGTGCAGTACCACGCGCTGCGCACGCGCCAGGCGGGGATGCGGCGCTTCGTCTCGGTGCACGTGCTGGTGCCCGGCGCGTGGACGGTGCAGCGCGGCCACGAGCTGCTGGAGCGGATCGAGGAGGAGATCCGCGCCGCCATCCCCCAATCGACCGTGTTCACCCACCTGGAGCCGATCGAGGACCCCGTCTCGTTCGAGGACCAGCAGATCGAGCGGCGGCGGGCGGAGGGTGGGGGGATCGGGCCGTCCGCGCCGGGATTGCCGGGCTCGCCGGGGCCGCTGGGCTCGCCAAGTCCGCCGCCGGGTCCGCCGGGCGAATGAATTCGCGGCAACAACTGCACGAAGTCCCTGCGGGACTGCTGGGGACGCATCCGGGCGAATACTCAGGATTATCGCGGCCGCGGCACGGAGGCTCCCCAAGGGAGGGCGCCCTGCAACTGGCGGCTCACTTTCGACCACGCATGCGCCGGCAATACGAGAAGATGCATCGGCCGCAGTCGCGCAGCGACTTTGTGCTCTTGTTGCAGTGAATTCATTCGCCGGTCCCCTCTGGCCCGACGCGATCTCCGATCGCTCCCACCCATCTCCCTCATCCGTGAGAGATCGTTTCCCCGCGTGTGGGGAGAGGCGGGGTAGGGAGGTGCCCCACAACGGTTTCAGGCGGGCGCGGACTGACCGGCATCATCCCCGGGCGTAGCTTTCCTCCTCGACGTCACCCGGAACGGTGTGCCCGGGCGCGAAGGCGACGCGAAGAAAGGAGGCGCGGCGATGAGCTGGCCGCAGAACGAGACGAAGCATCCCCGCCGCGCCGCGCGGCTCCGGCTGGGCCGGGTGCTGCTGCGGATGCCGGTGTTCTACAAGGTGCTGCTGGCCAACGCCGCCGTGGTGGTGCTGGTGGCCACCGCCAGCGCCGCGGCCGCGCACCGCCTGCTCAGCGGCGCGCCCCAGCTGGCGTCGGTCGCGCTCTTCCTGCTGATCGGCTCGGTGTGCGCCTCGCTCACGCTGCCTCTGTACGCCGCGGTGCTGCGCCTGGCGCTGGGCCCGCTCGACGCGCTGGAGCACGCGGCCGAGAAGGTGGCCGGCGGCCGCATGGACGCGCGCGCGCCGCTCCCCCGCATGGCCGATCCGCGGCTGGAGCGGGTGATCCGCGTGTTCAACCGCCTGCTCGACGGCCTGGCCGCCGACCGCCAGCGCCTGCGCGAGGTGGCCGCCCGCGCCTTCCGCGCGCAGGAGAGCGAGCGCGTCCGCATGGCGCACGAGCTCGAGGGCGAGACCGCGCAGACGCTCTCCGCGCTCCTGCTGCGGCTCCGCATCGCCCGCCGCGCCACGGACGCGGCGTCGCGCGACAAGCTGCTGGATGCGCTGCGCGACGACATCGTGGGCCTCACCGACCGCATCCGCGACTTCGCGGGGATGCTGCACTCGCCCACGCTGGCCGAGGTCGGCCTCCTCGCCGCGCTGGAGGGGTACTGCCGCCGTCTCTCCGCGCACTCGGGGGTGGAGATCACCGTGCACGGCGGCGACGCCGACGGGCTGCTGGCGGCCGACGGCGAGCTGGCGCTGTACCGCGTCGTGCAGGAGGCGCTCTCCAACGTCCTCCGCCACGCCGGCGCCGCGAAGGCCAAGGTGGAGGTGGCGGCGGAGAAGGGAGTCGTGGTGGCCACCGTCCGCGACGACGGCCGCGGCTTCGAGGTGGAGGCGACGGAGGCGCGCGAGCCCTGCTTGGGCTTCTTCGGGATGCGCGAGCGCGCGATGTACGTGGGCGGCACGGTGGAGTTCGACAGCGCGCCCGGCGTGGGGACGCGGGTGACAGTCCGCATCCCCGCCGCGGGAGACGCGGCGCCGCTCGCCGCCCGCCCCGCGCTGGCGACCATGCCGGCCACCGCGGCGTGATCCCTGCTGTGCCGCACCGCGACTGACGGCAGGGAGGGGCACGGGTGTATTCGCTGGTGCGGAGGTTCATCAAGACCGGCCTGGGGTTCGGCGCCGCCGGGCTGGTGATGGGGGTGTGGATGCTGGCGGAGCGCGAGGTCGGCGGCCGCTGGCCCAGCCCGTACCTGGTGTCGGCCCACGCGCACGCGGTGCTCGTGGGCTTCGTCATGTTCCTGATCCTGGGCGTGGCGCTCTGGCTCTTCCCCCGCCCGGAGAAGGACGACGCGCGCTACCGCCCGCAACGCATCGAGGCGGCGTACTGGCTCCTCGCCGTCTCCACCGCCGTGCGGCTGGTGACCGAGGCGGCGCGCGCGTGGGTGCACGCGCCCTGGCTGGGATGGATCGTGCTGGCCGGCGGCGTGGGCCAGGCCGCGGGGCTCGTCCTCTACTTCTGGACCATGTGGGGACGCATCCGCCCCGTCGGCAGCCACCTCCGCGAGGCCAGGGGGGAGCGGTTCTGATCGGTGTCTACGTAGATAGCGGGTTCGGGACCGGACAGGTGGGATCGGCGGTTGCGCGGGGGGGATCGGCTCGTCTCCGCGACCTTCATCTCATGCGAAATCCGTGAATCCGGTTGATGCACCCGGACCGGTCCGCGCCGACGTCATCCTGAGGCCGGACAGACCGTAATCAGCGTCTGTGCAAGCGTTTGCAGGCCGAAGGATCTATAACTGCGGCAGCACGAGATCCGGTCGGACACACCCACACTTCACCCGGAGTCGATATCAGGGGCGATGCGGAATCTTTATCTCCTCAACGTGACGATCCACGTGCTGGCGGCGATGCTGTGGCTCGGGGGGATGTTCTTCCTGGCCGTGGTCGGCGCGCCGGTGCTCCGCTCGATCGACCCGCCGGAGCTGCGCGCGCGGCTGTTCGGGCGCATCGGGCGGCAGTTCCGCGCGGTGGGATGGATCGCCATCGCGATGCTGGTGGCCACGGGGATCGGCAACCTGGCGTTCGCGGGCGCCCTGCGCGGCGACGCGATCCTGCACGCGGAGATGTGGAGCACGCCGTACGGCCACGCCCTCGCGTGGAAGCTCGCGTCCGTGCTGGCGATGGTCGGGGTGAGCGCGATGCACGATTTCTGGCTGGGGCCGCGGGCCGGCCGCCTGGCCGCGGGATCGCCCGACGCCCTGCGCGCGCGGAGATGGGCGTCGTGGCTGGCGCGGATCAACGCGCTGCTCGGCATCGCCATCGTGGCCGCGGCGGTGCGCCTGGCGCGCGGGGGGTGAGGGAAGAATCAGGAAAAAAACAGGCCTCACGCAGAGCAGCAGAGGCAGCGGAGATGAGCTCTCTGCTGCCTCTGCTGCTCTGCGTGAGGCCAATCTTTTACCGAGCTACGCCGCGGCTACAGGCCGAGCGCGCTGGCCACGTCGATGCGGCCGTGGCCGTAGAACGGGTCGGTGCCCGGCTCGCCCAGGTCCAGCGCCGACGACACCAGGCGGTTCTTGATGTAGGCCGGGTTGGTGTTGCCGGTCTCGGCCATCAGCAGCGCCGCCAGCCCCGCCACGTGCGGCGACGCCTGGCTGGTGCCGATGAAGCCGCTCAGCCGGTTCCCCGCCGCGCAGGTGGTCAGGATGGGCACGCCGGCCGGGGTGAGCCCCGCGATGCGGTTCTTGGGGCAGTACGACCACACCCACGACGCGATGTCGGTGCCCCACGGCCAGGCCGAGGCCGCGAACGCGTGCGCCGCGTCGGCGTTGCCGCCGGGGGCCGCCACGGTGATGGCCGAGCGGCCGAAGTTGCTGTAGTACGAGAAGTGGTCACCGTTCGCGGTGGCCGTCTCGGGCCCCACCGCCGACACGCAGATCACGTGCGGCGTGTTGCAGTAGGTGACCATCAGGTTGCCGTCGTGGTCCAGGTCCGCGGCGTCGTTCGACGCCGACACCACGATCAGCATGCCCTGGCGGTTGGCGTAGTTGAACACGCGGTTGATGATGGACACCAGCTGGCCGTTGCCCGCCTTGGCGAAGCCGCCGCCCAGGCTCATGTTGGCCACGTTGGCGCCGTGGTCGGCCGCCCACAGCACGCCGTTCAGGGTAGTGCCCACCGTGCCGCCGCCGGTGCGGCTCAGCACCTTCACCCCGATGAGCGTGGTGCGCGAGGTCACGCCGGCCAGCGCGAAGGCCTTGCTGCTGACCTGCGTGGCCACGTTGGTGCCGTGCCCGTTGAAGTCGGTGACCGGGTTGCGCGTGGGGAAGTAGGTGGCCCGCAGCGCGTTGTCGGAGGCTACCAGCGAGGTGGAGCGCGACAGGTCGACCAGGCCGTTCAGGTCGTTGATGTCGTAGTCCAGCCCGCTGTCGAGGATGGCCACCGTGATCGAGGCCGAGCCCAGCTTGCCGGCGGCCCACGCGTTGTTGGCGTGGATCAGCCGCATGTTCCACTGCCACGAGTAGCGCGCGGCCGTGGTGGGGTTCGTCTGGCTGTTGGCCACGTCGGCGGCGATCTCGCCGGCGTCGGCTTCGGCCGCGGCCTGCGGCTGGTCGATGGTGAACGCGGCGTCGGCCGCCACCTGCTGCACCGCGCCCAGCGCGCCGATCTGCGCCGCGCCGGCGGCGTCGATCCCCGACACGGTGGCCAGCCCCACCCCGGAGTGCGCGAAGACGACCGTGCCGCCCAGCGCCTGCACCTGCGAGGCGAACTCGGCGGGGACCTTGTTGCCCTTGAAGAGCACCAGGTACTGCCCGGCATCGGCCGCGGCGTCGAGCGACGGCGCGCGCGGCGCCAGGGGGGCGGTGGCGTCGTTGGAGCAGGCGCCCGCCGCCAGGACGACCGCGAGCACCGCCGAGAACATTCCGTACCGCTTCATCGGACCTCCATCACGATAGGTGGGGGTCGGCGCGCTTGCGCCGACGGGGGAACCCGTCTTCGGCGGCCGGACGGTCTCGGAGAGACTCCTGGCTTTGCGGACCGGCCTCACGGCCGGGGTGCCTTTGGTCGGTGGGTACTGGTCAGTGCGAACGGCGCCTGTGCCCCGGACTCCGGGGTGGGGGCGGCGCACGCTGGCTGCTCGGAAGTTGGCTGAACTGGAGAGACTATCGACCCGTCCGCGCTGCGTCGCGCGGGTAAGCACACATCATAACAGCGAATTGGATGCCGGTCAATGCTTCCGTCGGCGCTAAGTGTTTGTCTCCCATTTAGTTGGGTGCCCAAAGAGATGCCACGGCGCCCCCGGTGCGGCGCCCGTCCTGCACGTGCCGTCCTGCCGCCCCGCGCCACGGATGTTGCGCGACCGCCACGCCGCCGGGCATGGCGCCGCGGGGGAGGCCCAAAGAACAGTGCGAGAGTGCGAAAGTGCGAAAGTGCGCTGGCCTGGTGTGCCGCCGCGTCTCGCGCATGCCGGACGCACTCTCGCACTCTCGCACTCTCGCACTCGGGCGTCCCGCTGTTCATCTTCGTCTTGCTCGACGCTCACCCCGGACGGTTGAATGATGGGGCTTTCTGCGGTAACTTTTCGGGATGCCTGAAGAAAGCCTGATCGTCCGCGGTGCGCGCGAGCACAACCTCAAGAACGTCGACGTCGCCATCCCCCGCGACCGGCTGACCGTGATCACCGGCCTGTCGGGGAGCGGCAAGAGCTCGCTGGCCTTCGACACCATCTACGCCGAGGGGCAGCGGCGCTACGTGGAATCGCTTTCCGCGTACGCCCGCCAGTTCCTGGGGATGATGGAGAAGCCCGACGTCGACTCCATCGAGGGCCTTTCGCCCGCCATCTCCATCGAGCAGAAGACCGCCGGGCGCAACCCGCGGTCGACCGTCGGCACCGTCACCGAGGTCTACGACTACCTGCGCCTCCTCTGGGCGCGCGTGGGCGTGCCGCACTGCCCCGTCTGCGGCCTCCCCGTCGAGCGGCAGAGCGCGTCGCAGATCGTGGAGCGGGTGATGGCGCTCCCCGCGGGCACCTGGGTCGAGGTGCTCGCCCCGGTCGTGCGCGGCCGCAAGGGCGAATTCCGCGACCTTTTCGAGGAGATGCGGAAGAAGGGCTTCACCCACGCCCGCACCGACGGACAGAACCACCGGCTGGAAGAGCCGCCCGCGCTCAACCGCCGCGCCAACCACGACATCTCCATCTTCGTCGAGCGCAAGGTGGAGGTCGACGAGGAGAACCGCGCGCGCATCGCCGACGCGGTGGAGCAGGGGCTGCGCGCGGCCGAGGGCGTGGTCGAGGTGATCGCCCACGGCGAGAGCGGCGAGCCGGACCGGCAGCTGTACAGCGAGGCGTACGCCTGCGCCGTGTGCGGGGTGAGCATCCCCGAGCTGGAGCCGCGCCAGTTCTCGTTCAACTCGCCCTTCGGCGCCTGCCCCGACTGCGGCGGGCTGGGCACGCGCAAGGAGCCGAACCCCGAGCTGGTGCTGGCCGACACCTCGCTCTCCATCCTGGAGGGCGTGGTGCTTCCCTGGGGCGTCCCCCGCGGCCATCTCCGGGGGACGATCCTCGAGGGGCTGGCGGCGGCGCTGGGGTTCGACCTGAACACCCCGTGGCGCGAGCTCCCCGAGCAGGCGCGCGAGATCCTCCTCTACGGCGCGCCGGCGGGCGACGGGAAGAAGGGGCAGCCGAAGCTGCGCTGGGGCGGGATCCTGAAGGACGTGGCCGCGCGCTACAAGGAGACCACCAGCGAGTCCACGCGCGAGCTGCTGGAGGAGTACATGTCCACCCTGCCGTGCGCCACCTGCGGCGGGGCGCGGCTCCGCCCCGAGTCGCTGGCGGTGACGGTGGACGGCCGCTCCGTCGGCGAGGTGGTGGCGATGCCGGTGTCCGACGCGCTGTCGTTCTTCGACGGCGTGGACCGGCTCCCCTACATCTCGCGCGAGATCGCGGGGCCGATCCTGAAGGAGGTGCGCGAGCGGCTGTCGTTCCTGGTCAACGTCGGCCTCGAGTACCTGACGCTGGGCCGCAGCGCGGAGACGCTCTCCGGCGGCGAGGCGCAGCGTATCCGCCTGGCCACGCAGATCGGCTCGCGGCTGTGCGGCGTGCTGTACATCCTCGACGAGCCGTCGATCGGCCTGCACCAGCGCGACAACCGGCGGCTGCTGGAAACGCTGATCCAGCTGCGCGACCTGGGGAACACCGTCCTGGTCGTCGAGCACGACGAGGAGACGATCCGCGCGGCCGACCATGTCGTCGATCTCGGCCCGCGCGCCGGCCGCCACGGCGGCGAGGTGATCGCCGAGGGAACGGTGGAGGACCTGATCGCCGCGCCGAACTCGCTCACCGGCGCCTACCTGCGGGGGGAGCAGGAGATCCGCATCCCCGCGCACCGCAAGGAGCCGCAGCCGGGGCACGAGCTGCTGATCCGCGGCGCGCGCGAGCACAACCTGCGGCGGCTGGACGTGCGCATCCCCCTCGGCTGCTTCGTCGCGGTGACGGGGGTCAGCGGCAGCGGGAAGTCGACGCTGGTGAACGACATCCTGTGGAACGCGCTGGGCCGCCGCTTCTACCGCGCCAAGACCATCCCCGGGCTGCACGACGGCATCGACGGGCTGGAGCTGCTGGACAAGGTGGTCGACATCGACCAGAGCCCCATCGGCCGCACGCCGCGCTCGAACCCGGCCACGTACACCGGGCTCTTCACCATCATCCGCGACCTCTTCTCCGAGCTGCCGGAGAGCAAGATGCGCGGCTACACGCCGGGGCGCTTCTCGTTCAACGTGAAGGGCGGCCGGTGCGAGGCGTGCCAGGGCGACGGGCTGGTGAAGATCGAGATGCACTTCCTGCCGGACGTGTACGTTCCCTGCGACGTGTGCCGCGGGAAGCGCTACAACCGCGAGACGCTGGAGGTGTTCTACAAGGGCCACTCCATCGCCGACGTGCTGGAATTGACGGTGGACGACGCGCTGGAGCTGTTCGAGGCCGTGCCGCGCCTCCGCCGCCACCTGCAGACGCTCTCGGATGTGGGCCTCGGCTACATCCACCTCGGCCAGTCGGCGACCACGCTCTCCGGCGGCGAGGCGCAGCGGGTGAAGCTGGCCAGCGAGCTGTCGAAGATCGCCACCGGGCAGACCTTCTACATCCTCGACGAGCCGACCACGGGGCTGCACTTCGAGGACGTGCGGATGCTGCTGGAGGTGCTGCACAAGCTGGTGGACCGCGGCAACACCGTGCTGGTGATCGAGCACAACCTCGACGTGATCAAGACGGCCGACTGGGTGATCGACCTGGGGCCCGAGGGCGGCCCCGCCGGCGGCCGCATCGTGGCCGAGGGCCCACCCGAGGCCGTCGCCGCGGTCTCCGAGTCGTTCACCGGCCAGTTCCTGAAGCCCATGCTGGACGGCCGCGTGGCCGCCGTCGCCCCCGCCGCGCCCAAGCCGCGGCGGGGGCGGAAGGCGGGGCGGGGGTAAGCTCCGTCATCGCGTGCGCTCGGCGGCCGTACGCTTTACGCATCAGCAGGTACCTGCGCGCGAGCGCGTTGACCCTGCCCGCCCGCATGGTTAGGCGCGCGGCCCGCACAAAACAGCGGTGCCGGAAATCTTGTCCTGTCTACATGTGCGGTTTAGCTTGCCGCTGGAAACCAGCTCATCCTCCGATCACGTGTGGCTCTATGGCAGCGACGTTCAAACTTGCGCTCATTTCGGAGATGGGGCCCGACGTGGAGGGCGAACTTTCGCACGACCTGCAGATGGCGCTACGCGAAACAGGAGCATTTTCCGTTTCGATGGACGCGCCTGCAGATAACGATTCGCAAACTAAAGGCGTTGAAGAACTCGGCCATCTTGTTATCTCATTTCTGAGCGGAGCAGGCGGGTTGGCTCTCATCCGTGTGATCCGCAGCTATATAGAACGTGACCGAACCATCAAAATCAAGCTGCAGCGCAAGGATGGCGCAAAGTTGGAACTAAATGCCAACAACTTGGCCGGTTCCCAAGTCACCGCCACTCTGAGCAGCCTTGAACGATTTCTCGAGTAGCCCTGGACAACTGAAAGCGACTCTTGCCAGCGATGGCTCGTCGAATCGCCCTGCTCATCGGGAATTCCGAATTCGTCCATAAAGAGACGCTACCGGACCTGCGCGGTCCGACCAACGACGTCCTGCGTCTCCGTGATATCTTGGGAGATCCGTCGGTTGGAGCATTCTCCGTCACCACCTTTTTGAATTGGTCAAGTTTCGATCTTCTTTTCAAGCTCGACACGACATTACAGCAAGCAGAGCGTAATGACCTGGTTCTCATTTACTACTCCGGTCACGGTAAACTAAATCTGCGGGGCCAACTATGCTTGGCTGCCCGTAACACGAATTCCGATGCGCTACAGACGACTTCACTTCCACTGACACAAATCAAGGAGTTGGTCGATAACACCCCGTGCCGGAACGTCATCCTCTTGTTGGACTGCTGCTTTAGTGGTGCGGTCGGGAGAGCGATGATTCGAGGTGCGGTGGAAGACCAACTACGCGCGAGCGTTGCGCAAACCGCAGGCTTTCATATCCTGACCTCGTCAACGGCGATCCAAGCCTCCTTCGAAGATCAGGAGGAAGATGGGGAAGTGCTTGGCGCATTCACAAGGTGTGTAGTCGAGGGATTACGAAGCGGCGATGCTGATGTAGATGGCGACGGTGCAGTCACCGTCAGTAATCTCAGGCAGTATGTCCAGCAACGATTGGTGTCTCAGCGGCCCAAGTACTGGGGTGTTGATTCCGAAGTAGATCCCGTCATCGCATACAACATCGCGCTACAGCGCCAGAATGACGAACAGAAACAACGACTTCGGAGCGCACAGGGCTTGCTTGCCTCGTGGTTTCGAGAAGGGGCGATTCCCACCCATGTCTATAGCAGCTTCCTTACCTGGATGGATGAAGACCCCTCGGGCACACCACCACCGATTTCCCGGACTCAGATATTAGAACTGCTGGAAAGTGAGAGAATCAGCCCGAAGCAGGTAATCACCACTTGGGAACACCTCCATTCGTATAGTTCTCACACAGTTCCTGTGTCTCACGGTTTCGAGCCGAAACAGGACCTCGATGACCACCAGTATCGACCGATTTCTGGCAGCCAGCAGCGTCAGTCAGTTTTCGAACTCCAGCAGCATCAGGGTCATCAGGTTCTTGGGGGGACAGCGCTGGTCGAGAGCCCCGCAGCCAAGCAGCAGCCCGATCGACGGGTTCAAAATACCATTGTTGCGCTAGTGCTTCTGCTCTTCATGCTGGCGGTTGCCTTCAAGTCGGGAATGATCGAATTGCCTCGTAACACCAACACGCCTCTACGCGACGGCTCTCAAGATACCGCGCTTGCGGAAACGGTGATTGAGACGATACCCACGTCGACTTCTCGCAGACCGATTGTGTATGACGTGCAGATGATTACAACGGCTGACGGCGCTTCCGGCCGATTCGAGCCGGACAGTGTTATCGTCCATAGAGGTGACATCGTTCGATTCAGGACTGACGGGGTATCCGTGCATAATGTTTCGTTTCCGTCGAACGAAAATCCGGGTGCGGGCAATCTACCTCCTTCACCGGGTCCATATCTCACGTATGCCGGGCAGACATACGACATTGCAATTGGCATGGATCCAGGAGTGTACAGATTCCAGTGTGACCCGCATGCTCCGACGGGGATGAAAGGTAAGGTGTACGTTCAGGGTGACCCAATGTAAGTACAGTGTTACCAGTCGCACCAAAAACTCCGGGTGGTGCCTGAAAGCGCCACACGTTAATGTCGGTTGTTGGTTGGCTTCTTCAGGCGCTCTTGCCGCCCGTCTCCCGCTTGGCTCGCCCACCCGGACCGGCGTATGCAATAGTTCCGGATCGTGCACATCCGCAGTCCTTAGCTCGTGTCGCACTCGCTTATCCAAGTATCTGAACAACTCGACGTGATCAAGACGGCCGACTGGGTGATCGACCTGGGCCCGGAGGGCGGCCCCGCCGGCGGGCGCATCGTGGCCGAGGGCCCGCCCGAGGCGGTGGCCGCGGTCTCCGAGTCGTTCACCGGCCAGTACCTGCGGCCGATGCTGGACGGGCGCGTGGCGTCGGTCGCGCCCGCCGCACCCAAGCCGCGGCGCGGGCGCAAGGCGAAGACGTAGATCGTGCTTCTTGGATGCGTGTGGAGGGTGCGACCAGCACCCTCCAGATTTTCTCCTCATCCCATCTCATCGTAGGAACCTCGATGAAAACACAGGTTGTGCTGACCGCCGCCCTCGCGGTGCTCGCGTGCTCGCGCGCATTGGCGCAGGTCACGGTCGCGCAGGTGCAGGGCCTGGCCCCGGGGACGCGCGTGCGCGTGTCGGCCATCGCCGCGGAGGACCGCGAGATGGAGCGCCGCACCACGAGCACGCGCTGGACGGTGGGCACCGTGCACGAGGTTGCGTCCGACGCGCTCGTCATCCGGACCCGCGCGGCGAATCCCGACGCGACCGTCTCCATCCCGCTGGACCTGATCCAGGCGGTGGAGGTGAGCCGCGGAAAGCGCGACGTGCCCGGCAGCGCGGGGCGCGGCGCCCTGCGCGGGACGCTGATCGGGGCGCTCGTCGGTGGGGTGTTCACCGGGATGAAACAGGTCATGGACAACGACAACTGCGGTTCGGAGGGCGGCTGTCGCAACCGTATCTGGACGGGAATCCTGGCCACGGACGGTGAGTCTGTGGTCCGCGACGTTGCCGGAGGCGCCATCCTCGGTGCAACGGTCGGCGCGCTCGCGGGGAGCCGCTCGCGCGAGGTCTGGGAGCCCGCGGCACAGCACGTGACCGTGGGCGCCGCCCGCGAGGGCGGGACGCGCGTGGGTCTCGCTTTCCGGTTCTGATCACCTGCCCAAGGTCCGCTCGAAGCCCCGGCGCGGGCGGAAGGCGTGGTGCCGTGGATCGCGGGAGCGGATGCGGCCCGCCGGCAGAGATGCCGGCGGGCCGCGATCACGTGATCCGCCTGTCGGCCCGTCACTTCGTGGTGTCGGCAGGCTGGCGCGCGGGGTCGTGCGCGCGGATCCAGTCGTTGCGCACCGTGCGCAGCTTGCCGTTCGGCTCGCGCTCCACCGCGTCGACGCGGCGGACCACGGCCTCCATCCCGTCGAGTTGTTCGGCCACCTCGGCCCGGATGCGCTCCTGCAGCACCGGCGCGAGCGGCTCGTCGCTGACCAGCCGCACCTCGAGCGTGGCCGGGCCGGTCTGGACCACCTGGAACTGCCGGAACCCCCCGAGCTCCTTCCACTGCCGCGAAAGCACGTAGTCGATCCGCTCGCCGTGCCAGCGGCGGCCCAGCGGGGTGTACACCACGTCCTGGATCCGTCCGTCGACGCTCGCCAGCGTGCGGAAGCCGCGCCCGCAGGAGCAGGGCGCGGCGGCCTTCGAGGCGCGGTCGCCCAGGCGGTAGCGGATCAGCGGGGTGTGCGTGTTGACCAGGTCGGTGACCACGACCTCGCCGGTCACGCCCGGCTCCGCCTCGCGTCCCTCGTCGTCGAGCACCTCCACCAGGGTGGTCTCGGTCATCAGGTGCAGGCCGCCCCGGGGGCAGTCGTACGCCATCACCCCCAGCTCGCCGCAGCCGTACTCGTTCTGCACCGGGGCGCCGAACACGCGGCGGACGGCCTCGCGCTGGACGGGCGAGAGCCCTTCGGCCGTGGGAACGACCAGCCGGATCCCCGCGGCGCGCCCGTCCCATCCGCGGCGCTCCACGTGCTCCGCGAGCAGGTGGAGGAGCGAGGCGTAGCCGTAGAGCCAGGCCGGGCGGAAGCGCAGGCACCGGCGCCAGTGCCGGTCCAGCTCCTCCGGCGCCAGCTGGGTGGCGGGAAAGCGGATGCGGTGCGAGGCCAGGTCGGCCAGCGCCGACCGGAGCCGCCGGTCCGGCGTGAGCGGCGTTCCCCAGAACCGCGCCACGCGGTCGCCCGGCCCGATCCCGAACCAGCCCAGCGCCATCCAGGTCACCGCCCGCTCGCGCGCCACGCCGTCGGCGCCCTTGTCCACCCGCACCGGCGCGCCCGTGGAACCGCCGGTCGACTTGGCGGTGACGCGGCCGGTGAAGCCGCGGCAGCGGAGCTCCGCGCCGTGCTCCTGCACCGTGCGCTTCTCCAGCAGCGGGAGCGCCGCCAGCACCTCGCGGGCGTTCGCCGCGGTGACGCCGGCGGGGATGCGCGCGCCGTACCAGGGCGACTCGGCCGCCGCCCAAGCCAGGAGGCGGGCCAGCTTCTCGTCCTGACGGCGCAGCAGCGCCGCGGGATCGAGGCGCTCCACCTCCCGCAGCTCGCGCAGGTACGCCGCAACGCGCCCCTCTCCCCTCAGCCGGGTGGCCAGGGGATACACGACGCTGCGGTGCAGCGCGTGGGCGAGCGGGCCCATCATGCCGCGACCGCCGTGGGCGAGGGGGCGGGTCACCATTCGCCCTCGCGGTGCAGCCACTCCAGCCGGCCGCCGCGCTTCCGGGCGATCCCGAACGACTCGCTGTTCCCGGTCAGCAGGAACCCGCCGTCGGCCAGCGCGCGCGCCAGGCTGCGGGTGCCGAGGGCGATCCGCTCCGGCGGAAAGTAGCTGCGCTGCAGGAGGTTGAAGCTGATGGCCAGGTCGAACTCGCCCTCGGCGTCCAGCGCGAACACGTCCATGTCGCGGATGGTGACCTGGCCGCCGCGGGCCAGCTCCTGCACGCCGGGATGGACGAGGGGAAGGGGCACGAGGCCGCGCCCCGGCGCCAGCGCGTGCCGGCGCCGCAGCCGCCGCGCGCGCAGAGCCAGCGGGAGCAGCGCGGCGCGCGTGAGCGGCGAGTACGCGTCGCCCCCCGAGAACGAGCGGTAGAGGCTGAAGAACCCGCCGGGCGTCCGCACCTGCAGCAGCCGTCCCGCGGCGTCGTAGACGCACCCGGTCTCGGGGTCGAGGTACACCTCCTGGCAGAGGTCGCCCAGCACGTACGCGCCGATGGGGTAGCGGGTCCGCAGCAGCGCCAGGGTGTCGAGGCTGGAAGCGCCGCTCGACGACGGGAGGTCGAGCACCCGCAGCGGCGATCCGTCGGGCGGGCGCTCGGGGCGCTCCAGGAACGCCGCCAGCGCCGCGTTCTGCCGCCGCCGGTAGGTGGTCTTGGCCACACCGTTGGGAAGCACCAGGCTGTCGAGCACGGCGTCGAACCGCCGCAGCAGTGCCTCCCGCTCGGCCGGCCCGGCCGCGGCGTAGCGCTCCGCGAGCCCCACGAGCGTGCCCGCGAAGCGGTCGGGCGCGTGCACCTGCCGGTAGCGCGCCAGGTAGCTGGCCACGTACTGCACGCCGCTCCTGCGCAGCCCGGTGCGCACGGGCGCGGGGAGAAGGGTCGACCAGCTGGCGATGCGCCGGGCGAGGACGGGCATGGTGAGCGGGAGCGCGATGGGGCGCGGGAGCGGGATCGCGAGGGACGCCGGCAGCGGGAAACGACGACCGGCGCCCGTGTCCACGAATATGTCCGGGTCGGCACGCGCGGGGAAGCGTTCTGCTCGTTATCCCCGTCGGCCGGGGTGGCCCGGCGCACCGGCGGTTTCCACCGGCACCGTGCTCGCCGGGGCTGTCCCGCGTGGTCCGCGGGTATCCGGGTGACGGGGAATTTGCGCCCCCGGTTCGCCGAACGTACTCTCCACCGTTCTCCCCATCCGGCCCGCCCACCCGCGCCGGCGCGTGAAACCGTGCCGGCTTCGCGCGCATCCATACTCCCCAGCAGGTTCACCTCACCGGGAGGATCCATGCGTCTGAAGGACAAGGTCGCGCTCGTGACCGGCGCCAGCAGCGGCATCGGCGCGGGGATCGCGGCGCGCTTCGCGGCGGAGGGCGCGCACGTGGCCGTCAACTACCGCCCCGGCAGCCCGAAGGACGCCGAGGTTGCCCTCGCCGCCGCGCACGGCTTCGATACCCACGCCATCGCCATCGAGGCCGACGTGTCGCAGCGCGACGACGTGGAGGAGATGGTGGCCGAGGTGGTGCGCGCCTTCGGGCGGATCGACATCGCCGTGTGCAACGCGGGGATCGAGATCAACAAGCCCTTCCTGGAGACGGACGACCATGAGTGGAACCGCGTTCTCGGCGTGAACCTCTACGGCTCGTTCGTGGTGAGCCAGGCCGCCGCGCGCGAGATGGTGAAGCAGGGCGGGGGAGGGCGGCTGATCTACATCTCGTCGGTGCACGAGGACATCCCGTTTCCCGGCTACACTTCGTACTGCGCCAGCAAGGGCGCCATCCGCATGATGATGCGCAACCTGTGCATCGAGCTGGCGCCGCACGGGATCACCGCCAACAACATCGCCCCGGGGGCCATCGCCACGCCCATCAACCAGGCGGTGCTCGACAACCCGATCGCCTTCAAGAACGCGGTGAGCGAGATCCCGCTCGGAAGATTCGGGAAGCCGGACGACGTGGCCGCCGTGGCCGTGTTCCTGGCCAGCGACGAGGCCGCGTACGTGACCGGGAGCACGTACTACGTCGACGGCGGGCTGACGCAGCAGGTGACGATGTACTGACGGCGGAGGGCTGCACCCGCGTGGCGCCCTCCCCGGCTCGCCCAGGCTCGCCACCCCTCCCGTACCGGGAGGGGTAGCCGCCCAGTCATCGGGGGGAGGGGAGACCTCAGCGCGGAAGCCATCCACGGCGCTGAGTTCTCCCCCGCCCCTGCGAAGCGGGGGAGGGGGCCGGGGGGAGGGGGCCCCCCTGCGGCCGCGAGAATCCCTGTAGTCCGAACCGGAACCATCCCCCTCTCCATCGCGATCTCCATCTCCGAAGATGCCATGACCGAGGAGCACAGGCGGCTGGACGAGGCACGCGCGGGGACGGCGCCCTGGCGTCGCTGGGGGCCGTACCTGGCCGAGCGCGCCTGGGGCACCGTGCGCGAGGACTACAGCGAGCGCGGCGACGCCTGGGAGTACTTCCCCCACGACCACGCCCGCAGCCGCACCTATCGCTGGAACGAGGACGGGCTGCTGGGGATCTGCGACGAGGACCAGCGCCTCTGTTTCGCCCTCTCCCTCTGGAACGGCGCGGACCCGTTCCTCAAGGAGCGCTTCTTCGGGCTGACGGGGCCGCAGGGGAACCACGGCGAGGACGCGAAGGAATACTGGTTCTACCTCGACAATCTCCCCTCCCACGCGTACATGCGCGCGCTCTACAAGTATCCCCAGCGCGCGTTTCCGTACGACCGGCTGCTGGATGAGAGCCGCCGCCGCACGCGCGACGACCCCGAGTTCGAGCTGCTCGACACCGGCATCTTCGACGACGACCGCTACTGGGACGTGCAGGTGGAGTACGCCAAGTCCGCCGCGGACGACCTCCTCGTGCGCGTCACCGCCTTCAACCGCGGGCCGGACGAAGCGACGCTCCATCTTCTCCCCACCCTCTGGTTCCGCAACAACTGGACGTGGAGCAGCCACGGCGCGCATCCCACGCTCACCCTCCTCCCGCCCGACGGCGGCGATGGGACGTGCCTGCAGGTGCTCGCCGACCACCACGCGCTCGGGCGCTACCACTGGACGTGCGAGGGGCAGCCCGATCTCCTCTTCACCGAGAACGAGACCAACACCGAGCGCCTGTTCGGCTCGCCCAACGCGCAGCCGTACGTGAAGGACGCCTTCCACGCGCGCGTCGTCGACGGGCGCGAGGAGGCGGTGAACCCCGCGCGCACGGGGACGAAGGCGGCGGCGTGGTACCGCCTCTCCGTCCCCGCTGGCGGCGCAGCGTCGGTGCGGATGCGGCTCTCCGCGCACATGTACGCGCCGCCGTCGCAAGCGTATGGGGATTTCGACGCGGTGTTCGAGGCGCGCATCCGCGAGGCGGACGAGTTCCACGCCACGCTGCTGCCGCCCGAGGCGAGCGACGACGAGCGGCGGGTGCAGCGCCAGGCCCTCGCCGGGCTGCTGTGGAGCAAGCAGTTCTACCACTACGACGTGCATCGCTGGCTCGACGGCGATCCCGCCGGGCCGCCGCCGCCGGGCGCGCGCTGGGGCGGGCGCAACCACACATGGTTGCATCTCAACAACCACGACGTCGTCTCCATGCCCGACAAGTGGGAGTATCCGTGGTACGCGGCGTGGGACCTGGCCTTCCACTGCATCCCCCTGGCGCTGGTGGACGCCGACTTCGCCAAGGAGCAGCTCGTCCTCCTGTTGCGCGAGTGGTACATGCACCCCAACGGGCAGCTCCCCGCGTACGAGTGGGCGTTCGGCGACGTGAACCCACCGGTGCACGCGTGGGCGGCCATGCGCGTCTACCAGATCGACCGGCGGCTGCGCGGCGCGGGCGACACGAGCTTCCTGGAGCGGGTGTTCCACAAGCTGCTGATCAACTTCACCTGGTGGGTGAACCGCAAGGACGCCGAGGGGCGCAACGTATTCCAGGGGGGATTCCTGGGGCTCGACAACATCGGCGTGTTCAACCGCAGCGAGCCGCTTCCCGGCGGCGGCTACCTGGACCAGAGCGACGGCACCAGCTGGATGGCGATGTACTGCCTGAACATGCTGGCTATCGCGCTGGAGCTGGCGCGGCAGGACGCCTGCTACGAGGACGTGGCCACGAAATTCCTCGAGCACTTCTTCCACATCGCCCACGCCATCAACGACCGCCCGGCCACGATGGGCGACGAGGGCGTCGATCTCTGGGACAACGACGACGGCTTCTACTACGACCTGCTGCACTACGATGGGTGGATGTCGTACGTGAAGGTGCGGTCGATGGTGGGGCTGATCCCCCTGCTGGCGGTGGAGACGATGGACGCGGAACTGCTCGACCGCCTCCCCGGCTTCCGCGCCCGCCTCGAGTGGTTCCTGCGCAACCGCCCCGACCTGGTAGGCGACGCGGCCTCTGTCACCCGCGCGGGGGAGATGGACCGGCGCCTTTTCGCCGTCGTGAGCGAGAAGCGGCTGCGGGCGATCCTGCAGCGGATGCTGGATGAGGGCGAGTTCCTGTCGCCGCACGGGATCCGCTCCGTCTCGCGCCACCACGCGGCGCACCCGTACCGGATGGAGCTGGGCGGGCAGACGTACGAGGTGCGCTACGAGCCGGCGGAGAGCCGCAGCGGGCTGTTCGGGGGGAACAGCAACTGGCGGGGGCCGGTGTGGTTCCCCATCAACTACCTGATCGTGGAGGCGCTGCAGAAGTTCGACTGGTACTACGGCCCGTCGTTCACCGTCGAGTGCCCGTCCGGCTCGGGGCGGATGCTGACGCTGTGGGAGGTGTCGGTGGAGCTCTCGCGCCGGCTGATCTCCATCTTCATCCGCCACCAGGGTCGGCGCCCCGTTTTCGGCGGGGTGGAGAAGTTCCAGCAGGACCCCCACTGGCGCGACCTGATCCCCTTCCACGAGTACTTCCACGGCGACGACGGCGCGGGGCTGGGCGCCAGCCACCAGACGGGATGGACCGCGCTGGTCGCCAAGCTCATCCAGCAGAGCGGCGTGCCCGCGGTGACGTAGGATGCGCGCGCCGATGCCGCGGGGCCTGCGCGCGATCCGCGTGGCGGTGACGGTGCTGGCGCCGGTGTTCGCGCTGGCGCTGCTCGCCGCCGCGCTCGACGTGGTGCCGCGGCGCATCGGCTACTCCGTCGGCGGGCGGCCGGTCACGCGCGGTGAGTGGATGCGGCTGGCGGCGCCGCTCTTCGCCGCGTCGGCGGCATGGTTCGGCGCGGCGGCGGTGGGACTCTGGCGTGGGCGGAGATGGGGACGCGCGTGCGTCGTCGCCGCGTTCGCGACCGTGGCGGTGTATGCGCTCGGCGGGCTGCTCGCGGGGACGATGCCGGCGGCGCTCGCGTGGCGCGCGGTGGCCGAGGCGGGGGTGATCGGCGGCGCGGCGTGGTGGTACCTCTACCGCGAGCCGAACGTGGCCGCGTACTTCGACAGCCTGCGGGGGGGATGATACCCTATTGGTCGACTAGCCATGCACTCTCGAGTCGGTCAACAACATGACATCACACGGAGGAAACGGAGGGAACGGAGGGAAGACGATCGAGTTCTCAATTCCCTCCGTTTCCTCCGTTCCCTCCGTGTGATCCTTCTTTTCTGGATCGGAATGCACGGTCGTTTGCCCGATCTGGCATGAGAGATCCCATGCGACCCGACCGCGAGCACGCATTCCTCGGTGTGCCCGTGCTGTTGATGGTGCACAACTACGAGGAGATGCTGACCATCGAGCGGGCGCTGCCGCGCGTCGTGGAGCATCTCCCCGCGTCGCTAGCGGCGTTCGTCCCGACGCTGGAGCAGATGTACTTCGCGCTGGCGCTGGCGACGGTGATCCCGTGGGTGATCTTCCTCATCGCGCGGTTCGGGACGCGCGCCGGCGTGGCCCTCCTCCTCCTGCTGCAGTGCATCGTGCTGGTGAACGTCGCCTGGCACGCGGCGGCGGCCGTCTTCCTGCGCGGCTACGCGCCGGGCCTCGTCACCGCCATCGCATTCAATCTACCCTTCTCCATCTACCTGCTGCGCCGCGCGTACCGCGAGGAGTGGATCCGCCGCCGCACGCTGCTCGTATTCCTCCCGCTGGCTGTGCTGCTGCACGGGCCGCTGATCTTCGGGGTGATCCAGCTCGCGCGCGGGTGACGCCACACGTTTCCTCCAGTTTTCGAGCGATCCCAATTAACATTGAGGGCATGGCGTTGGTGATCGCCCCCACCGTCCCGTCCTTCGGCCCACCTCGAAATCGCCCCTCCCCGTGATGGAGTGCTCCCGATGAAGATGCGATCGATCGCCGCGACCGCCGCGGTGCTGCTCGCCTGCGCGCCGGCCGCGGCGCGGGCGCAGATGCACGCGCACGTGATCAACGTGGGCCAGGGCCAGTCGGTGCTGCTGGAGTTCGCCGGCGACGCGGTGCTGGTGGACGCCGGCGGCGATCCGGGCACCGCCGCGCGGCAGCATCTCAAGTCCTATCTCGAAGCCTTCTTCGCCCGCCGCACGGATCTCAACCGCACGCTCGCGGCCGTCATCGTCACCCACCCGCACATCGACCACACGCGCTTCCTGATGGAGGTGATGCGCGGCTACACCGTGCGCGAGCTGGTGGACGGCGGGCGGTCGACGAGCGCCAGCGGACTCCCGCAGGTGCGGCAGGCGCGCCGGTGGGCGACGGAGCACGACATCGTCTACAACCGCGTGCCCGATGCGCGGATCAGCCAGGGCGGCTACCAGCCGATGATGCTGCGCGGGCTGAAGACCGGCGCGTCGCAGGCCGACGTTCGCTTCCTGAACGGCGCGACGGCGTGCGCGGACGAGAACAACAACTCGGTGGCGGTGCTGGTGCGCTACCAGGCGTTCTCGATGCTCGTCCCCGGCGACGCGGAGAGCGAGGACGGCGACTGCACGCCGGCGATCCAGCGGATGCTGCGCCGCTTCGGCACCACGCTGCTGAACGTGGACGCGTACGTGGCCGACCACCACGGCTCCGACAACGGCGCCACCGACGAGTACCTGGCCGCGCTCTCGCCGCGCGTGGCCGTCATCTCCGCGGGGGACAGCATCGACACGCCGCCGCTGTTCAACGCCTACGCCTACGGCCATCCGCGCGAGCAGGCGCTGGCCGCGATCGAGCGCGCCGTTCTCGACACGCGCACGTCGCCCGCGACCGTCTGGTCGATGGACGCCGTACGGGCGATCCGCCGCGCGCGCGTTGTCTCCAAGGCCATCTACTGCACCTGCTGGGACGGCGACGTGATCGTGGACGTGGACGCCACCGGCCGGCAGATCTCCGTCCGCACGCTGCGCGCAGCGTCCCCGCCCTGAGCGCGGTTGCGGCGAGGGTGGACGATGCGGAGATTGCGCGCCGTCCCGACTCCATCGATCCGCCGAGCCGCATCCGACATGCATTCCACCCGTCCGGCCGCCGCGCCGGGTGACCGCTGATGGCGCAGAGCCGCCGCCGTCCACACGCGCCGCCGGCCGCGCGCCTTCCGGGCCTCCTGCGCGCGATCCGCATCGCCGAGCTGCTGTTCTTCCCCGTCGTCTGCTTCATGCTGCTGAGCCTCCCCGTTCCCTCCGTCACCAGCGCGGGCGAGATGGTGACGTACGCCATCCTGGTCGCGGAGGCGTTCGCGGCGGTGGCGGTGTTCGTGGGGCTGGGGAGGAAGAAGACCTGGGCGTGGCTGCTGGCGATCGTACTGGCGGCGTGGGTGCTGACGGGGATCGTGCGCCTGGGCCGCCTGGCGTCGCTCGCCAGCCAGCCGGGGAACACGGTGCTGGTCTGGTCGCTGATACTGGTCGCGTGGACGTTCCTCGTGCAGCTGGTGATCCTCGGCTGCTGCCTGGCGTTCGTCCCCCGGCGGCGCGAGCTGGGCTGATGCCGCGCTTGCGCGCCGCCGCGAATCTCCCGAAACTCCATCCGTTCCCAGCCGCCGAGACCCGCCCCGGATCACCTTCTCCCGAAGGCCGGTCGCGTGCGCCCCTCGTTCGCCATCTCCATCCATCCGACCCGATGAGGCTCCTCCGGATCGCAGCGCTGGCGCTGGCCGCGATGATCTCCGCGCGCGGGGTGCACGCGCAGACCGCCGCCCCCGCGCCGCGCGACTCCGCGTCGGCGGCGTTCCTGCAGCGGCTGGCGGCGGACGCGCGCGCCGCGGCGGGCGCCGGCGCCAAGGGGCTGGTCGTGTTCACCGCGGAGCCGGCGGCGGGGCGCGCGGAGCTGAAGCTGGCGCACGCGACGGTCGCGGACAGCGCGCTGGCGCCGGTGCTGCAGCGGGCGCGCGCGGGGCTGGGCTCGCTGGCGGCGGCGGCGTCTGTCGTCTGGCACTTCCGGCTGGACTCGGCCGCGGGCGGCGCCAACGGGCCGGCGAAGCAGCCCGCGATCCGCAACGCGGCCGAGGTGCGCGCGCGGGTGCTGCGCTACGTGGCCGAGCACTTCGCCAGCATCTTCGAGGGGCGGCGCGGGCTGCGCGTGGACCTGCTGATGGTGGTGGCGCAGGAGGGCGACGTGGCGTGGGCGAAGGTCGCGCGCTCCAGCGGCAACGCGCAGGTCGACGCCGCCGCGCTGGAGATCGCGCGCACCATGCGCTTCACCCCCGCGGAGGCGGGCGGCCGGCCGGTGGACACGACGATGACCTTCCCCCTCCACTTCGTCGTGGGAGAAGCCTGAGGGCTCGGAACAAGCATCACGCGGAGGCGCGGAGGACGCGGAGAAGGTCTCTCGCCGTTCTCCGCGCCTCCGCGTCTCCGCGTGAGACCCTGTCTGTTTGCGGTCTACTTCGATGACAGCCAGTCGAGGATGGCGTCGCTGACCGCGTAGTCGCTCACCGCGTCGAAGGCGGCGAACATCGGGCTGGAGTTGACCTCCATGAAGCGCAGCTCGCCCGTCTCGGGATCGGCCTTGAAGTCCGCCGCGCCGTAGTCCATCTCCAGCGCGTCCATCAATCTCCCGAGCCCGGCGAACACGCCGGCGTCCACCTCGCCGGGGGCCAGGTGAACGACGCGGCTCTGCTCGTCGACGCGGTAGTCCAGCTCGTCGGATTCCACGCGGAAGGCCTCGAACCGCCGCCCGGCTCCCACCCCCACGGCGTAGACGCGCACCTCGGGCGGAACCAGGCGCTGCTGCACGAACGCGGGCGCGGCGGAGCGGCCTTCGCGGCGCTCCGTCTTCTCCAGCAGGTCCTCCATCTTCTGCGCGAACCCCCCGCCCGGTACCGGCTTGGCGATCATCGGCCCGAGCTCGCCCGCGCGGCGCTCCAGCGCGTCCAGCTCGTTGGTGATGAGGGTGCGGGGGATGGGCAGCCCCACCCGGCGCGCCAGGTCCAGCATGAACGGCTTGTTCCCCTCGCCGCGATAGCGCCGGTTCAGCATCCGCACGCCGGGGTGCGCCAGCAGCCAACCCAGCAGCGTCATGTACCACGCCTGCGAGCGCAGCTGGGTGACCGGGCGCTTGTCGGCGAGCACCGAGAACACGTCGTAGCGCAGGAACACGCCGCCCGGGCACACCTCCTCGCCGTCGACGGCCAGCCGCTCGGACTGGAAGTCCCAGGTGAGCGCGGGGTTGGCGGCGCCCACGCGCAGCACCCGGGCGCCCAGCCCGCGCTGCTCCATGCGGCGGACGATGGAATCGACGTTGAAATCCGCTTCGCCCCCGGCGATCAGCAGCACGGTCCGGATCTCCTGCGACAGGGTGGAAAACAGGGCGGGCGGCCCCGGAACGAGGCCGCCCGCCCGCTCTGCCGGGCTCAGAACGAGCCGAACGGGTTGTCCACCGGCGTGGGCGACGGAGCGAACAGGTCTTCCTCGCACCCGCGGTTGGTCGTGGGGTTCGTGTCCTCGCCGCAGGCCTGCGTCTTAGTGCCGAGCATCGGGCGCCTCCCTGTGTGCGGTTATGGGTGCCGCTACCGCGCAGAATCGGCACCCGTTATCCGCAACTTATCACACTACGTTGGGGATGCGTCAAGGGCGCCGAAATCGCCGTTTCGTGCTGCATCAGGCCAGTGTTGCAGAGAGATCGGTACCTGGACGAGATGCACGTTGCAACGCTCGTTATGATCCACGACGGGGCAGGATTCTCTGTCTCATTCCACGCGCGTCCGCAGGGTTGAAACATCCCCCTATCCACCTTCGAGCAGGAATTCAGGACCTCTGGCCTCCCGATCGTCGAACCGCTTCGTTTGTTCGATGATACGGAGCTGCCGATCGCGCCGCCTCGTTGCCGCGCCCGGCACCGCGCGGCTATTCTGTGCGCCCAAACTCTCAACGCGGAGGCGGGATGCGGGTCGAGATCGACGGCGACGGGCTGACGCTGGAGGAGGTGGAGCGGGTGGCGCGCGATGCCTCCGCCGAGGTGGCGCTCGCGCCGGGGGTGGAGGAGCGCATCGTGCGCTCGCGGGCGGTGGTGGAGGATGCGATCCGCCGCGGCGCGGTGGTTTACGGCGTCACCACCGGCTTCGGGCGGCTGGCGGAGACGGTGATCCCGCTCGACCGCATCGAGGAACTGCAGATCAACCTCATCCGCAGCCACGCCTGCGGCACCGGCCCCGCGCTTCCCCGCGACGAGGTGCGCGCCATCACCCTGCTGCGCGCGAACGTGCTGGCGAAGGGCTTCTCCGGCGTCCGCCCCGTGGTGGTCGAGCGGCTGCTGGACCTGCTGAACCGCGGCGTCCACCCGGTGATCCCCGAGCAGGGCTCCGTCGGCGCGTCGGGCGACCTGGCGCCGCTCTCGCACCTGGCGCTCGTCCTGGTCGGCGAGGGCGAGGCGGAAGTCGGCGGCGAGACCGTTGCCGGCGGCGAGGCGCTGCGACGCGCCGGGCTGGAGCCGCTGCGGCTGCAGGCCAAGGAAGGGCTGGCGCTGAACAACGGCACGCAGGTGATGACGGGGATCGGCGCGCTGGCCCTCCTCGGCGCCGAGCGCGCGGCCGAGACGGCGGACGTGGCCGGCGCCATGTCGCTCGAGGCGCTGCGGGGGACGCCGGACGCCTTCCACCCGGCCATCATGCGCGCACGCCCGCACCCCGGCCAGGCCGCCAGCGCCGAGCGCCTGCGCGCGCTCCTGGCCGACAGCGAGATCCGCGAGAGCCACCGCTACGGCGACCCGCGGGTGCAGGACGCGTACTCCCTGCGCTGCATGCCGCAGGTGCACGGCGCGGCGCGCAACGCCTTCGCCTACGTGCGCCAGGTGCTGGAGACGGAGGCCAACAGCGCCACCGACAACCCCCTCATCTTCCCCGGCGAGGACGGCGGTCTGGTGATCAGCGGCGGCAACTTCCATGGCCAGCCCGTCGCCCAGGTGCTCGATTTCCTGGCCATCGCGCTGGCGGACCTGGCGTCGATCTCGGAGCGGCGGATCGAGCGGCTGGTGAACCCCGACCTGAGCGGCGATCTCCCCCCGTTCCTCACGGACGACGCGGGGGTGAGCAGCGGCTTCATGATCGCGCAGATCACCGCCGCCGCGCTGGTGAACGAGTGCAAGGCGCTGGCGACGCCGGCGAGCGTGGACTCCATCCCTACCGGCGCGGGGAAGGAGGACCACGTAAGCATGGGGATGACGGGCGCGCGCAAGCTGCGTCAGGTGCTGCGCAACGTGGAGACGGTGCTGGGGCTGGAGCTGATGATCGCCGCGCAGGGGCTGGAGCACCGCAAGCCGCTGCGCCCCGGCCGCGGCGTGGAGCGCGCATACGCCATCCTGCGCGAGCGCATCCCCCCGCTCGACCGCGACCGCATCCTCGCGCCCGACATCGAAGCCGCCGCCACGCTGGTGCACAGCGGCATTTTCGCAGAGATTTGGAAGGGGTGACGCTCGCCATCCGCGAAGGGCGAGCGGGATATTCCTGAACGACGAACGCCCAGCAGCACGACTCGCTCCCGCGCGATGGGAGCCGCACGGAGGTGCACGATGTCGACACAGCCCGCAGCCCGTCCCTGGACGTACGAGGAGTTCGCGCGTCTTCCGGACGATGGGCAGCGCTACGAAGTCATCGGGGGAGTGTTGTACGTGTCTCCTGCTCCGCAACCGCTTCACCAGGAGATCTCGGCTCGCCTGTTCGAGCTGCTGAGGCCGTTCGCACGCAAGAACGGACTCGGCCGTGTGTTGTCCGCTCCCATCGACGTGCTCTTCGGTGATGGCGACTACATGGAACCCGACCTCGTGTTCATCCGCGCCGGCCGGAGAGGCGTGTATACGAAGCGCGGTCTCGAATCCGCTCCCGATCTGGTGGTCGAGGTGATCTCTCCCACGACGGGGCTGCGCGACCGCAGCATCAAGCGCGAGCGGTACGCGCACTTCGGCGTTCCGGAATACTGGATCGTCGATCCGTCCGCGGAGCGGATCGAGGTGTATCGCCCCGAGTCCGAGGCGCCATCGGTGCTCATCACCGATATCCTCGATTGGCAGCCCGTCCCGGACGGTCCGAAGCTCACGATCGACGTGGTCGAGCTCTTCAGCGACCTCGACGAGCTGCTGGAATAGCGCGGTGGTCAATCCACGCTATCAAAGCTGTGCGAGCGGCGGAGACGGGTGGACGCCGACGCCGAGGTGCCGGAGCTGGTTCCGGAAGTCGGGTAGGGGCGGAGCTTGTATCCGAACGTAGAGCGGTTTACGCACGACTCGCTCCCGCTCGCTGGGAGCCGCACGGAGGTGCACGATGTCGACACAGCCCGCAGCCCGTCCTTGGACCTACGAGGAGTTTGCGCGTCTTCCGGACGATGGCCAGCGCTACGAAGTCATCGGGGGGGAGCTTTTCGTGTCGCCCACGCCAAAAGCGATTCACCAGAAGATTTTGATGCGCCTGGGGGCCGCGCTCGAGGTGTTCGCGGTCGAGCACGGCGTCGGGGAGGTGTTCGGGCCATTGGACGTGTTGTTCGGCGAGGAGGACTATATCGCGCCGGATCTCGTGTTCGTGCGTCGCGAGCGGATCGACATCGTGACGGATCGGGGAGCGGAAGGTCCGCCCGATCTCGTGATCGAAGTGCTTTCGCCCAAGACGGCGATCCGCGATCGCGGGATCAAGCGCGAGCGGTATGCGCACTTCGGCGTCCCCGAATACTGGATCGTGGATCCCACGCGGCGGCGGATCGAGGTGTATCGTCTGCGGGAGGATGCGGAGCGGCCGGCGGAAATCGCCTCCGAGCGGCTCGAATGGCAGCCGGTTCCGGATGGCCCTGTCCTCACGCTCGACGTGCACAAGCTGCTCCGCGACTTCCGCTGATCGTCCCGGAGCCGGCCGCCGCTTCTCCGACGTGATACGAAGGTCCGACGACCATAACGGGAATCCCATCGAGCCATAGATGACCACCATCGCCGAGGCGCCGACGGGGGCGCGCCGCACCATCCGCGCGCCGCGCGGGACGGAGATCTCCTGTCGCGGATGGCCGCAGGAGGCCGCGCTGCGCATGCTCATGAACAACCTCGACCCCGACGTGGCCGAGCGCCCCGAAGACCTCGTCGTCTACGGCGGCACCGGGCGCGCCGCGCGCAGCTGGGAGGCATTCGACGCCATCGTCGCCACGCTCCGCCAGCTCGCCGACGACGAGACGCTCATCGTCCAGTCCGGCAAGCCCGTCGCGGTCCTCCGCACGCACCGCCATTCGCCGCGCGTGCTCATCGCCAACTCCAACCTCGTCCCCCGCTGGGCCACGTGGGAGAAGTTCCGCGAGCTCGAGCGGCTGGGGCTGACCATGTACGGCCAGATGACGGCCGGGTCGTGGATCTACATCGGCACGCAGGGGATCCTGCAGGGGACGTTCGAGACCTTTGCCGAGGTGGCGCGGCGGCACTTCGGCGGCTCCCTGCGCGGCACCTGGACGCTGACCGGCGGGATGGGCGGGATGGGCGGCGCGCAGCCGCTGTCGGTGACCATGAACGAGGGCGCCGTCCTGGTCGTCGAGGTCGATCCGTGGCGGATCGAGCGGCGCATCCAGACGCGCTACTGCGACCGCATGACGCACGACCTGGACGAGGCGCTGCGCTGGACCTTCGAGGCGCGCGACGCCGGCCGCCCCCTCTCCGTGGGCCTGGTCGGCAACTGCGCGGAGGTGCTGCCGGAGCTGGTGCGGCGCGGCATCACCCCCGACGCGCTGACCGACCAGACCAGCGCCCACGACGCGCTGAACGGCTACGTCCCCGCCGGGCTCTCGCTCGACGAGGCGGCCGGCCTGCGCGAGTCCGATCCCGCCGAGTACCAGCGGCGCTCGATGGCGTCGATGCGCGCGCACTGCGAGGCCATGGTGGAGATGATGCGCCGCGGCGCCATCACCTTCGACTACGGCAACAACCTGCGCACCCAGGCGCTCGATGCCGGGTATGCCGACGCGTTCGCCTTCCCCGGCTTCGTCCCCGCGTACGTCCGCCCGCTCTTCTGCCAGGGGAAGGGGCCGTTTCGCTGGGTGGCACTTTCGGGCGACCCGGCCGACATCCACCGCACCGACGACCTCGTGCTGGAGCTCTTCCCGCACGACGACCACCTGCGCCGCTGGATCACCCAGGCGCGCGAGAAGGTGGCGTTCCAGGGGCTCCCCGCGCGCATCTGCTGGCTGGGGCAGGGCGAGCGGGCCAGGTTCGGCGTGGCGCTGAACGACCTGGTCGCGCGCGGCGAGCTGAAGGCGCCCATCGTCATCGGCCGCGACCACCTCGACACCGGCTCGGTCGCCTCGCCCTTCCGGGAGACGGAGGGGATGAAGGACGGCAGCGACGCCATCGCCGACTGGGCCATCCTGAACGCGATGGTGAACGTGGCCAGCGGCGCCAGCTGGGTGTCGTTCCACCACGGCGGCGGGGTGGGGATCGGGAACTCGCTGCACGCCGGGCAGGTGATCGTGGCCGACGGCACGCCCGAGATGCGCGTCCGCCTGGAGCGCGTGCTGACGAACGATCCGGGGATGGGTGTCGCCCGCCACGCCGACGCGGGGTACGAGGACGCCGTCGAGACGGCGCGCCGCGAGGGGCTGAAGCTGCCGATGCTCTGATCCCCCGTCACGCCGCGGCGCGTTCGCGCGCCCCGGCGGAGCTGGATGAGAGATCCTGTTGTGACTCAAAGCGCGTGATAATCGTATATTTGGACGATCCGGTGCATGGACCGGCCACCGTATTCACGCGTTTCACACGGGAGGGTGCAATGAAGAAGCTCAGGCTGAGGATGGACGAGCTGTGCGTCGAGTCGTTCCCGACGGCGGAGGGCGTCGGCGACCGGGGGACGGTGAACGGTGCGGGCCGCACCTTCCCGGGTACCGGCTGCCACTCGTGCGAAAACCCGTCGGCGTGCATCGAGACGTGCCCCAACACCTGCGACAACTCGTTCGACCTCTGCACCTGCGCGTGCTGATCCACGACCGGGAATGACGGCCGGCGGGTGTCACCCGAAACGGGCGCCGTGCGTTCACCGTACGATCATCCTGGGACGGGGCGATGCGGTTCGGCCGCCGAGGCGCTGGCGCGTCCAGCGGCACTCCATCGCCATCCCCGCCCCGGGCCTGATCGCACCCGCGAGGACGTCCGTGCGACGCTGATCCGCGAGTGCATCCCTCCTTTTCCATCCCCCCACTCCGGAAGGCTGCCATGAAAAAGCTGAAGCTGGACGTCGGCGAGCTGTGCGTGGAATCGTTCCCCGTGCACGAGGGCGAGGCGCTCCGCGGCACCGTGGCGGCCGCCGCGACGATCTTCGGCACCAACGGGTGCTACACCTGCGATGCCAGCCGCTGCATCGCCACCTGCCCCAACACCTGCGACAACTCGCTGGACTACTGTACCTGCGCGTGCAGCGACGACTGCAGCTACACCTGTCCGGAGCCGACGCAGGCCACCGGCGTCTGCGTCTGCATCACGGAGCCGTGACGGGACTGCGCGGCTGACTTCCGCCGCCTGCCCGCATCCGCGGGTGGGCGGCGTCTCGTTCGCCGTGCTCGATCTGCGCCGGACCTTCGACAAGCCGGCCCCGACGCTTTATCTTCATCGCCGCTCGGCCGGCGAAGTCCCACCTGTACGCCCGCCCCGCTGGACAGCCCCACCGCGCATATTCGCGCAGCACCCAATCCGATCCGTCCGCGCCACCGGTGCGTCGAGGATCGGCTATCTCGTTGTATCCTCATCATTTCAGTCTATTCGGACGGGAGCATGGTCATGGCTCAAGGTCCCATCGCCCCATCGAGAAAAGACGAGCGAGACGAGAACGCGGGCGCGAAGGCCGTCCCCCGCGTGCACTGGATCGGCGTCGGCGGCACGCGGCTGCACGTGCTGGACTGGGACGGCGGAGGGCGGCCGGTCGTCTTTCTCCCCGGGCTGGGGCAGAGCGCGCACGTCTTCCGCGCGCTGGCGGCGGAGCTGGGCGCCGGCTTCCGCTGCATTGCCGTCACCCCGCGCGCGCACGGCGAGAGCGACACGCCGGAAGCCGGATACACGCTGGCCGGCTTCGCGGGCGACGTGGCGGCGGTGATGGACGCGCTGGAGATCGGACGCGCGGCCGTCGTCGGCCACTCGTTCGGTGGCGCGGTGGCCACGCGTCTCGCGGTGGATCGCCCCGCCCGCGTCGCGGCGATCGTCTACCTGGACTCGCTGACCGACTACCGCGGCGTGAGCCACATCCAGTATCGCAACCCCGCGCGGCCGCCCGCGCTCGAGCCCGGCGCGGACGACGCGGCGGAGCGCGCGTGGCACCGCACCTACGTCTACGGGCTGTGGGACGACGCGCTCGAGGCGGACTGGCGCGCGCGTCCGGCGACGTCGCAGGCGCGGGCCCATCGCCGCGAGCTGCTGGCGGAGCTGATGGACGTGGCCGTGCACTCGCGCGAGCCGTTCCCGGCGCTGCGCTGCCCGGCGCTGGCGCTGATGGCGGCGGAGACGGTGGAGGCGCAGTTCCCCTGGCTGGCGCCCGACGATCCGCGCCGCCCCGCCGCGGAGAAGTTCGTGCGCGAGACGCGCGCGCCCTGGCGCCGGCTCTCGGCCGAGCGCTTCCGCAGGGAGGCCCCGAACGCGCGCGTGGCGGAGGTCGCCGGCAACCACTTCTTCTTCCTCTCCGCGCCGCGGCAGACGGCGGCGGAGATCCGCGCCTTCCTGCACTCCACCTGACCTGAAACGGCCTGATGACGATCGGAATGGGGTACGTCGATCCCACCTACCTCGACGCGGCCGCCCGCCTGGTGGCCCGCGGCAAGCGGCTGAGCCACGAGCGGATGCGGCTGTCGCCGGGCGACGTGGTGCTGGACGTGGGCTGCGGGCCGGCGAGCGACACGCTGGCGCTGGCGGAACTCGTCGGCCCCGGCGGCGTGGTCCACGGTGTCGACCGGGACGAGGTGATGGTGGAGGAGGCGGAGCGCCGCGCCAGCGAGGCGGGCCTCTCCGGCCGCGTGGAGCACCGCCGCGGCGACGTCTACGCGCTCCCGTTCGCCGACGCCACCTTCGACGCGGTGCGCAGCGAGCGCCTCTTCCTCCATCTCCATCACCCCGAAAAGGCCACGGCGGAGATGGTGCGCGTGACGAAACCCGGCGGCCGCGTGGTACTGATGGACACCGACTGGGGGACGCGCTCGGTCGACACGCCCGAAGTCGACGCCGAGCGGAAGATCGCGCGCGTGCTCACCGAGACGTGTCTCGCCAACGGCTACTCCGGCCGCCGCCTGTACGGGCTGATGCGCGGCGCGGGGGTGACGGATCTCACCGTCGACCTCGTCCCCCTGCACGTGGACGACTACGAGCTCTGGCGCCTGCTCTCGCGCATGGAGATGGCGTTGGAGGAGGCGGTGCGGACCGGGGCGATGACGGACGACGAGGCGCGGCGGCTGGACGACTCCCTGCGCGAGAAGGACGCCGCCGGCACCTTCTTCGCCTCGACCACGGTGATGCTGGTGGCGGGGATCAAGGGATGATCCGGGAGGGGAAGATCGCTGTCCCGGGATTTCGTTCGGGATCGGCCGGCATGTCGCAGAAACGGGCGTTTGGACGTTGTACCCGCCGGAAGTCCAGCCCCACCGTCCCGCTTTCCTTCTCCGAAGCACCGTCCGTGCTCGAGCGACTCCCGCTGTTCGCACTCCCGGCGCTCTTCGCCTGCGCGCCGGTGATCACGCACGGCCCGCGCGTGGAGCCGGGGACCACCGTCACCGCGAACTTCGGCCTTCCCGCGCTGGAGTGCGGGAAGGGAAACGGGTGCGGCACGGGCATCGCCCCCGCGTTCAGCTTCGGCGTGCGCCGCGGGTTCGTGGCCGAGTCGGCGCGCGGGCCCGCGTTCCTGCTCGGCCTGTCGCTCCCCGTCTTCGACCCCGCGGCGCCGGAGCTGGACGCGTACGTGCAGGCGCCGGCGCCGGGGCTGTTCGCCGCGGGCGCGGGCGCGCTGGCCTCGCCGCACCACCTGGAGCCGTACGTCGAGGCCGGGCTCTCGCGGCCGAACGGCGACGGATGGTTCGTCACGGGGGGATACGCCTGGCTCTTCGCCGACCCGCGCAGCTACTTCCTGAGCGACGACGCAACGAGGATGCAGCAGGCGCCGCGCTACTGGGCGCCGGGCGTGGGCTTTCACGGGCACATCCTCGGGCGCAACCTCACCGCGTATGCATCCGGCGCGATCGGGCACTACGTGGACCGGGAGCTGCGCTACGGTCCGGAGCGCGTCGATACCGTGGTGGCACGCAAGAAGGTGCGGATGCTGGTCATCGGCATCTCGGGGCAGATGTCGCCGCGCGGCCTGCTGTCGTTCCCGCTTCCATTCCCGCACTGAGCGGGTCTGTCCTCATCACGCACGAAACGGCGGCGGCGGGTGACATCCCGCGCGCCGCCGTTTATCATCCCCCGTCGTCCTCTCCCGTCCCTCCTTCCGCTGCCGCGCCTGATGGACCTGGTCATCGAGCATCTCTGGAAGACGTATCCCAACGGCGTGGTGGCGCTGCGCGACGTGTCGCTCACCATCCCGCCGGGGCTGTTCGGGCTGCTGGGGCCCAACGGCGCCGGGAAGAGCACGCTGATGCGCATCCTGGCCACGCTGCAGGAGGCCGACACCGGCACCGCGCATCTCGGCGAGATCGACGTGCTGCGCGACCGCGACGCCGTCCGCCGCACGCTGGGATATCTCCCGCAGGAGTTCGGGCTGTACCCGCGCATCAGCGCCGAGGCCATGCTCGACCACTTCGCGCTGCTGAAGGGGATCACCAGCCGCGGCCAGCGTCGCGAGACCGTGCACGCGTTGCTGCAGCAGACGAATCTCTGGAGCGCGCGCAGGCAGCGGCTGGGCGGCTTCAGCGGCGGGATGCGGCAGCGCTTCGGCATCGCCGTGGCGCTGATCGGGCAGCCGCGGCTGATCATCGTCGACGAGCCCACGGCGGGGCTGGACCCGGCCGAGCGCGCGCGCTTCCTGAACCTGCTGAGCGAGCTGGGCGAGAACGCGGTGGTCATCCTCTCCACCCACATCGTGGAGGACGTGAGCGACCTGTGCACGCGCATGGCCGTCATCCAGGGCGGCCGCATCCTGCTGGAGGGCGCGCCGGCGCGCGCGGTGGAGGCGGTGCGCGGCCGCATCTGGCGGCGGCAGGTCGACCGCACGGAGCTCCCCGTCTTCGAGCAGGCGCTCCCCGTCATCTCCACCACGCTGGTCGGCGGGCGCACGGTCATCCACGTCCACGGCGACGCGCCGCCCGACCCCACCTTCGAGCCGGTGGAGCCCGACCTCAAGGACGTCTACTTCACCGTGATCCGGGGGATTCCCGTCGACGCGCGCGGCCTGAGGGTCGAGCCGTCGGGAGATGGGATGCCGCCGCCGCCCTTCGTCTCCCGCGTGATGGGGGATGAAGATAGCGGGGCGATGGAGATGTCTGCTGGGGCGACGGAGATGTCATCCGCACCACCGCCGGAGGAGGCGCGCGACGTTCCTTCTCCGGAGATGACGGATGCGGCGCGCGCGGAGATGCCATCCTCGCCGGGGATGGAGACGCCGACCGCGGCGGTGGAATCATCACCAGCGCCCGAGGTAATCCCGCCCGCGCCGATGTCATCGTCACCAGCGCCCGAGGTGACGTCGGACGCGCCGCCGCCCGCTCCTGAGCGCGCCGGACCCGGCGCGGCGCACGTGCCCTTCTTCGGCGATCCGCGTGCTGGCGTCTCGCGCGAGAACCGCGACGCCGTGCCGCCGGCGGATGCCGATACCGAGCGCGGCGAGGCGCCGTGATCACCGTCTTCCGGCTGGCGTGGTTCGACCTGCGCTACCAGCTGCGGCGCGTGGCCACCTGGGTGTACTTCGCCATCTTCGGCGCCATCGCGTTCACGGTGATGGCGGCGGCGGGCGGCGCCTTCGGCGGCGACACGGGCTCGGCCATCATGGTGGTCAACTCGCCGATGCGCATCGCGCGGCTCCTCCTGCTCCTGTCGGTGATGGGTGTCCCCGTCACCGCCGCGTTCGCGGGGAACTCCGTCTACCGCGACTTCCAGACGGGCGCGTATCCGCTCTTCTTCACCACCCCCATCAAGCCCGTGAGCTACCTGGCGGGGCGATGGCTGGGGGCGGTGCTGGCCAACCTCGTCTGCTTCGCCGGCGGTATCCTGGGGATGCTGCTGGCGTGCGTGTGGCCGACCGTGCACCGCGACCGCATCGGCCCGCTGCACGCGATGGACTTCGTGCTCCCGCTGGCCCTCCTCGTCGTCCCCAACCTCCTCTCCACCGCCGCCATCTTCACCACGCTGACGGCGCTCACCCGGCGCATGCTCCCCGCGTACGTGGGCGGGGTGACGCTGCTCCTCGGCTGGGCTGTCTCCCAGGCGTTCGTCAGCCTGGTGGGCGACGACACGGTGCAGCGCCTGGCCGACCCGTTCGCGCTCACCACCGTGGTCAAGGCCACGCGCTACTGGACGGTGGTCGAGCAGAACCTGTCGCCGATCCCGATCGACGGCGTCCTCGTGGCCAACCGCGCGATCTGGGTGGGCCTGGGCGCGCTGATGTTCCTGCTCGGCGCGCTCACCTTCCGCTTCCGCCAGACGGGAAGCGAGGGGCGCGTCCCCGCCTTCCGCCCGGGGATCGACGACGCGCCGCCGCCGCACCCGCTCTTTGTTCCCGCGGCCACGCGCGCGTTCACCGCCCGCGCGCGGCTGCAGCAGCTGGCGGCCGAGACGCGCAGGTCCATCCGCGAGGTGGTGTTCAACGTCTGGTTCCCGCTGCTGCTGGGCATCTGCCTGACCTTCGTGGCCATCGGCGGCACGCAGGTGGGCAGCATCTACGGCACGCGCACCTTTCCGGTCACCTACAAGGTGCTGGAGCTGGTGACGGGCACCTTCCTCCTCTTCATCGTCGTCATCATCGCCTTCTACGCGGGCGAACTGGTGTGGAACGAGCGCGAGAGCCGCGCGGCGGGGATCCACGACGCGCTCCCCGTGCCCACCTGGGTGCCGTTCCTCGCCCGGCTCTTCGCGCTTCTCGCCGTCGTGCTGGGCCTGCAGGCGGCATCGATGGCGTGCGGGATGGCCATCCAGGCGGGATACGGCTACTTCCGCTTCGAGCCGGGGCTGTATCTCCGCTCGCTCTTCGTGCACCAGCTGTTCGGCACGCTGCTGCCGGTCGTCTTCCTCGCGCTGCTGGTGCAGACGCTGGTGAACCACAAGTACGTGGGCCACCTCGTGGTCATCCTCGTGTTCGTGGGCCAGGGGCTCGTCTACTTCCTGCTCGGCATCCAGCACAACCTGCTGATGTACGGCAGCACGCCCACGCTGGTCTACTCGGACATGAACGGCTTCGGCCACGCCGAGGGCGCGTGGGCGTGGTTCGCGCTCTACTGGCTGCTGGTGGGCGTGCTGCTGCTGGTGATCGCGAGCCTGTTCTGGGTGCGGGGACAGGAGACGGGGCTGCGGTGGCGCCTCCGGCTCGCGCGGCGGCGGCTGACGCCGGGGCTGCTGGGCGTGGCCGCGGGGGTGATGGCGCTGGTCGCGGCCACGGGCGGGTTCATCTTCTACAACACCAACGTCCTCAACCACTTCGAGAGCAAGAAGGAGGGCGAGCGCGTCCAGGCCGACTACGAGAAGCTGTACAAGCGGTGGGAGTGGGCGCCGCAGCCGCGCATCACCGCCGCGGCGCTGAACATCGACGTCTATCCCGGCACGCGCGACGTGCGGCTGCGCGGCGCCTACACGCTGGTCAACCGGACGGATCGCCGGATCGACTCGCTGCACGTCGACATCCCCAACTCGCTGGGCGTGCGGCTGCTGGCGCCGGAGCGGCCCGCGCGGCGCGTGGTGGCCGACTCCGCGCGCGGCTACTACGTCTTCCGCCTCGCCACGCCGCTGGCGCCGGGAGATTCGACGAGGCTGCGCTTCGACCTGCGGCAGGTGAACCGCGGATTCGAGAACGAGCCGTCGTATCAGCCGGCGGTGAACAACGGCACCTTCTTCAACAGCCAGTTCCTTCCGCACATCGGCTACAACGCCGAGGGCGAGCTGATGGACGAGGGCGTGCGCGCGAAGTACGGGCTGCGGACGCGCCCGCGCGCCGCGAACATCCACGATCCCCGCGCGCGGACGCGCAACTTCGTCAGCAGCGACGCGGACTGGATCGCGTTCGACGTCACGCTGGGGACGTCGGCGGAGCAGACGGCCATCGCGCCGGGGTATCTCCGCCGCACGTGGAGGGAGGGGGATCGGCGCTACTTCCGCTACACGATGGACGCGCCGATCCTGAACTTCTACGCCTTCCTCTCCGCGCGCTACGCGGTGCGGCGCGACCGCTGGCGCGATGTGTCCATCGAGGTCTATCACCACCCCCCGCACGGGTACAACGTGGCGCGGATGATCCGCGCGGCGAAGGCGGCGCTGGACTACTGCACGCGCGAGTTCGGGCCGTACCAGCACCGCCAGGTCCGCATCCTCGAGTTCCCGCGCTACGGCGAGTTCGCGCAGAGCTTCGACAACACCATCCCCTACAGCGAGGCCATCGGCTTCATCGCCGACGTGCGGAGGGACGACATCGACTATCCGTACTTCGTGACCGCGCACGAGGTGGCGCACCAGTGGTGGGGGCACCAGGAGGCGCCGGCCGACGTGCAGGGCGCGGCCATGCTCAGCGAGACGCTGGCCGAGTACACCGCGCTGATGGTGATGGAGAAGGAGTACGGGCGGGAGAAGATCGGCCGCTTCCTGCGCTACGAGCTGGACCAGTACCTCGATGGGCGGGGATTCGAGGGGCGCGCCGAGGAGCCGCTGGTCCTGGTCGAGAACCAGCAGTACATCTACTACAACAAGGGCGCGCTGGCGATGTACGCGCTGCGCGACTACATCGGCGAGGCGGCGGTGAACGGCGCGCTACGGGCATTTCTCGCGGAGTGGCGCTTCCGCGGACCGCCGTACCCCACGTCGATCGACCTCGTCCGCCACCTGCGCGCGGCCACACCCGACTCGCTGCAGTACGTGGTGACGAACCTGTTCGAGCAGGTGACGCTCTGGGAGAACCGCGCCGTCTCCGCGCGCTCGCGCCCGCTTCCCGGTGGCGGGTACGAGGTGACGCTGACGGTGGAGGCGAAGAAGCTGCTGGCCGACTCGCTGGGCGCGCAGGAGCCCCTGCGCGTGGACGACTGGGTGGACGTGGGCGTGTTCGCCGGCTCGCGGGTGGCGTACCTCGCGAAGCAGCACCTCACGCGCCCGCGCGAGACCTTCCGCATCGTCGTGCCCACGCCCCCGGACAGCGCCGGCATCGACCCGCAGCACAAGCTCATCGACCGCGACCTGAAGAACAACGTGATCCGGGTCACGGGCGAGAACGGCTCTCCCGCCCCCGTCCTGCCGCGGCGGCGGCCCACGCCAGCGCGCGCCGATTCCCCGGCCGGGCGGCGGCGATGATCGGCGCCATCGCGGGAGACGTGATCGGCTCGGTCTACGAGGCCCGTCCGTGCAAGGACCCGGGCTTCCAGCCGCTGGTCGCGGACGATGCGGTGTTCACCGACGACACGGTGCTCACCGCCGCCACCGCCCAGGCCATCCTGCGCGGCGGCGACTACGCGGCCGCGTACCGCGAATGGGGGCTCAGGCATCCGCTCGCCGGGTACGGGGGCACGTTCCGCCAGTGGCTGCTCACCCCCGGCGCGGGACCCTACAACAGCTGGGGGAATGGGAGCGCGATGCGCGTCAGCCCCGTCGCTTGGGCGTTCCACTCGGAGTCGGACGTGCTCCGCGAGGCCGGGCGCAGCGCCGCGGTCACGCACGATCATCCCGAGGGGATCAAGGGCGCGCAGGCGGTCGCGCTGGCGATCTTCCTGGCGCGCCGCGGGGCGGGGAAGGAGGACATCCGCCGGGAGATCGCGGGCCGGTTCGGCTACGACCTCTCGCGCACGGTGGACGAGATCCGGCCCGGGTACGGATTCCACGTCTCCTGCATGAAGTCCGTCCCCGAGGCGCTCGTCGCGTTCCTCGACTCCCGCGACGCGGAGCACGCCATCCGCCTCGCTATCTCGCTCGGCGGCGACGCGGACACGCAGGCCGCCATCGCCGGCTCCGTCGCAGAGGCGTTCTACCGCGGCATCCCGGAACCGGTGCGTGTGCCCGTGCTCGAGCGGCTCACGCCGAATCTGCGCGCGGTGCTGGACGAGTTCGAGACGCGATACGTCCGTCCCGCGCAAAGCACATCGCAGTGATACCGTTTCGGCCGATTGACCGTGCACTCCGAATTCCTCAACAGAATTGGCATCACACGGAGGAAACGGAGGTAACGGAGGAACTTCTGTCAGTCCTCCGCTCCCTCCGTTTCCTCCGTGTGATCCTGAATGCGAAATTGGAAATATGAGCCGTGGGATGATCGTGGGGACGATTCGAAGGGCGCGGTTGTAGATCGTAATCCATCTTTCCAGCCGATAATCGTCAGCACGATCAATTAATCTGCTTGACTCCGTCCCGGCTCTCCATGAACTTCTGACCCGGGTGCGGGCGTGCTTCGTCGTGGAGCGCGCCGGAACTCGGCATCTCCCTGACCATCCTGTGCATAGATCCTATTGAGTCGCGGAAGGCAGGATATCCACGGCTCATTTCCGCCGCCGCCCGCGTGCGTGGGCGGCATGGCTCGGCAACCCACGGCAGGAGGGCGCGTCGATGGCGAACATGGATCGCAGGAGCTTCGTGCTGGCGGCGCTCGGCGGGCTGGGCGGGGCGGCCCTGTCCGGGTGCGACGACGTGCCGCGCATCTTCGGCCCGCAGACGGGGCTGCTTGCGGACGTGGATGCGGCGGGCATCCACATCCGGCAGAACATCTACTGCCTGGGCGACACGCACCCGGACCTGGTGGCGTACCGCAACGCCATCACCACCATGAAGACCTGGCCCGCCACCTTCCCCACCAGCTGGATGGCGCAGGCCAACATCCACGGTACCAGCAGCCCCCCGCCGGGGATGCTGGCCAACCTCTGCCAGCACGGGAACTTCTTCTTCCTCTCCTGGCACCGGATGTACCTCTACTACTTCGAGCGCATCATCCGCTGCGTGTCGGGGCAGCCGAACTTCGCGCTCCCGTTCTGGGGCTACACGCCGTCGGGGACGCGCAACCTTCCCAAGCCGTTCCGCGTGCCGGCCGATCCGTCGAACGTGCTGTACGAGTCCAGCCGCGACCCCAGCGTCAACGCCGGCAACCCGCTCTCCGCGGGCATCGTGGATCCGGGCGTGGCGCTGGCGCAGATCGCGTTCAACAGCTTCTCGTCGCTGCTGGAGGGCACGCCGCACGGCGCGGTGCACGTGGCCGTGGGCGGGCTGATGGGGTTCGTCAACACCGCGGCGCAGGACCCCATCTTCTGGCTGCACCACGCGCAGATCGACCGGCTGTGGAACGTGTGGCTGGCCATGGGCGGCGGGCGGGCGAACCCCACCGATCCCACCTGGCTGAACACGAGCTGGGAGTTCTACGACGAGTTCGGCCACATCGTGAAGCTGACCGGCGCGCAGGTGGTGGACACCGCCATGCAGCTTTGCTACCGCTACGGCTCGGTCCCCTGCCTGACGGTGGCTACGCCGGAGACGCTGGCCTACCAGCCCGACGGATCGACGATGATGGTGCTCGACCCCATCCGCTCGCGCCCGGTGCTTCCCGACCCGATCCCCGTCGGCGTGCAGGGGCCGGTCACGCTGGCGTCGAACCCCGTGCAGGTGACCATCCCCGTCTCCGCCGACGGACAGAAGGCGCTGCAGGCGTTCGCGAACGACTCGAACGGCGGCAACGCGCTGATCGTGCAGCTGGACGACATCTCGCTGCAGCAGCCGGCGCGCATCTACTACGAGGTGTACGCCGACCTCCCGTCGGGGACGACGGACACGGCTTACACGAGTCCGTACTTCGTCGGTAACCTCGACTTCTTCGGCATCGGGCAGCAGATGACGGGGATGGCGATGCCGGCCTCGCGGCGCCTCAGCCTGACGCGCGTGTACGCGTATCTCCGCAGCCGCAACCTGTGGTCGGACAAGGAGGTGCGGCTGACCTTCGTCCCGCGCGGCAATACCGAGGACCAGGTACCGGCGCAGCGATTGGGTGGCGCCGCGCAGGCCACCATCGGCAAGGTGACGCTGCGCATCGAGTGATCTAAGAACAACAGAAGGTCTCACGCAGAGGCCGCAGAGGTCGCAGAGGAACAGCGTGGGCGAAGAGTTCTCTGCGACCTCTGCGGCCTCTGCGTGAGATTGGCTGTTTTTCGTATCTGGGAGATCCGTCCGCACGCGGGCGGCGTAGATGGGGCAAGGGACGTTCGATCCCGATTCTGGCGCGTGGGTGTCGCTCCGGCCCCTCAAAAGTTTCGTTGACGCCGCGGAGACAACGGGTTAGCGTGCGGATCGAGGGCGGGACGTCGGGGTGGACGCGGAAGGCATCCGGTTGGAGCCGTGAACTCGTGCGGGCCCCTCCCGTGCGCGAACCGTGTCCGGAGCAATCTACCCCGCGGACGTTCCGGCGCCCGCCCCACATCACCTGCTGTAACCATCGCGGCCGGGGGCCCTCCAATCCCCCGGCCGCCGGCGTTTCGTGATCTCCCCCTCATCCCGCGATCTCGCCCATGCTCCGCATCTCCATCGCCATCCCCCTCCTCGCCGCGCTCCCGCTGGCCGCGCAGCAGCCCGCCGCGCCCGACTCGGTGCCGCTGTTCGACAACCTGGGCACGCTGCATCACCCCGTCACCGCCTCGCCCGCGGCGCAGCGGTACTTCGACCAGGGGCTGAGGCTGATGTACGGCTTCAACCACGAGGAGGCGATCAACTCCTTCCGGCAGGGGGTGAAGCTCGATCCCGGCTGCGCCATGTGCCACTGGGGGATCGCGCTCGCGCTCGGGCCCAACATCAACGCGGCGATGGACCCGGCATTGGAGAAGGAGGCGGCGGACGAGATCGCCGCCGCGGCCGCGCTGGCGCCGCGGGTGACGGAGGCCGAGCGCGCGTACATCGCCGCGGCGGGACGGCGCTACTCGGCCACGGCGGGCGCGAACCGGGCCGCGCTCGACTCCGCGTACGCGAACGCGATGCGCGACCTGGCCCGTCGCTATCCCGACGACGCGGACGCGCAGGCGCTGTTCGCCGAGTCGATGCTGGACCTGAGCCCGTGGGACAACTGGACGCCGGACGGCACGCCGAAGCCGGGGACGCAGGAGCTGGTCGCCGCGCTGGAGGGTGCGCTGGCCAGGCATCCCGATCACCCCGGCGCCTGCCACTTCTACATCCACGCGGTCGAGGCGTCGCTCCATCCCGAGCGCGCGCTGCCGTGCGCGGAGCGGCTCCCGTCGCTGATGCCGGGCGCGGGCCATCTCGTCCACATGCCGGCTCATCTCTACATCCGCGTGGGCAGGTACGCGGACGCGACGCACGCCAACGAGCACGCCGCGCACACCGACCAGGTGTACCTCGCCGACCGGCAGCCGAAGGGGAACTACCCCTTCTACTTCTTCCACAACCTCGACTTCCTGCGCGCGGCCACCACGTTCGAGGGCCGCAGCGCGGAGGCGATCCAGACGGCGCAGGGGATGGTGGCGCAGATCACGCCCGAGGTGGCGCGGCAGGTGGGGCAGGCGGAGATGGCGATGCCGGCGCACGCGCTGACGCTGGCGCGCTTCGGCCGCTGGGCCGACGTGCTGGCCGCGCCCGCGCCGCCGGCGGATCTCCGCTATGCGACCGGCGCCTGGCGCTACGCGCGCGGGCTGGCGTTCGCCGGGACGGGTCGTTTCGCCGAGGCGATGGTGGAGCTCGACAGCGTGGCCGCCATCGCCGCGGCGATGCCGGCGGACAGGCTGCTCGGCTTCCACCGCGCGAAGGACCTGCTGGAGGTGGCTCACCACGCGCTGGCGGGCGAGATCGCGCTGCGGCAGGGGCGGGCGGCCGAGGCGGTGCCGCACCTGGAGATGGCGGTGCGGCTGCAGGACGGGCTGCGCTACGACGAGCCTCAGCCGTGGTACTATCCCGTGCGCCAGTCGCTCGGCGCCGCGCTGCTGGCCGCGGGCCGCCCCGCCGACGCGGAGCGCGTCTACCGCGACGACCTCGCGCGCAACCCGCACAACGGGTGGTCGCTCTTCGGGCTGGCCGAGGCGCTGCGCGCGCAGCACAAGGACGACGCCGACGCCCGCCGCCAGTTCGCCGCCGCCTGGCAGCGCGCGGACGTGACGCTGACCTCGTCGCGGTTCTGATTTTCCGAACGGAATGACCTCACGCGGAGACGCGGAGGCGCGGAGAACTCACTGCAGCCCTGGGTTCTCCGCGCCTCCGCGTCTCCGCGTGAGCCAATCAGTTGAGCTTCTTCTGCACGCAACGGTAGATTCCGCCGCTCTGGCCTGGTCTCCCCCGGGTATGCGGTGACATGGACGAGCATGCGATCACCGACTGGATCCTCCGCTCGTTACCGGGCGTGGAGACCACGTCCGCGCTGGGCTACACCTTCTTCTTCCATGGCGCGGACCGGAGGCTGCCGTTCGCGACGATCGCCACCGCGGACAACGAGTACGACCGCGCGTCGAATCTCGATCGCCCGGGCGTGTTCCGGCTGAACGTGGGCGTCGGCCGGGAGTCGTACCTGTCGCGCTTCGGCCCGAAGCCGCCCCGCTCCGGCCCCAGGGGGGTGGTGGACACCGGCCACGACTTCACCGCGCTCGACCAGCTGATGCCGCATCCCGTCTACGCGCCGCAGTGGTGGGTGTGCGTGCTCAACCCCGGCGACGAGACCTTCGCCGCCGTGCAGCCGCTCCTGCGCGAGGCCTACGAGCGCGCCGTCCAGCGCCACGACCGCGCCGCCGCTCGCGAGAAGGAATAGCGCAGTTCGCGAAGCCGCGTGGGCCCTCTCCCTGGCGCTTCGCGCCTGTCCCTCCCCCAAAACCGACTGGGGGAGGGACTTGGGCTCGCTTCGCTCGCGATTGTTCGATGGCCGCCGTCCGCCTCACCACTCCGTCCGCGGCTCCAGCTCCATCGCCTCCGCCAGCAGCTCGTACGAGCGGCAGCGCGCGGCGAACTCGTGCGTCACCGTCACCGCCAGCAGCTCGTCCACGCCGCAGTGGTCGGCCACGCGGAGGAGCTCGCCGCGCACCTCGTCCGGCGTGCCGGCCACGAGCCGCGCCCCGTCCTGCCCCAGCGGCGGCGCCTGCCACCCGGGCTCCAACTCCGCCAGCGCCTCGTCGGGCGAGGGGATGCCGCGGTCGTAGCCGCGCATGATCCGCCGCCGCCACAGCTCGATCCCCGACGCCAGCCGCCGCGCCTCGTCCTTCGTCTCCGCGCAGGTGACGCCGACGGCCACGCTCGCCCGCGGCTCGCCGAGCGCTGGCGACGGGCGGAAGCGCTCGCGGTAGGCGCGGACGAACGGCGCCGCGTCGATCCCGCTGATGAACTGAGCGAACGAGTACGACGCGCCCAGCTCCGCGGCGATGTAGCCGCTGTCGCCGCCGGAGCCGAGGAGCCACACGTCGGGCACCGACTCGCCGCGCGGCATGGCGCGCACGCGGCCCCAGGGGTGCGCGCTGCGGTCGAAGGTGTTGCCCAGCCAGCCGGCGAAATCTTCCACCTGGTGCGGGAAGGCCTCGATGGGCAGCGCGCCGCGCCCGTACTGCAGCGCCTGCACGGTGCGCATGTCGCCGCCGGGCGCGCGTCCCACGCCCGCGTCGATGCGGCCGGGAAAGAGCGTGGCCAGCACGCGGAACTGCTCGGCCACCTTGAACGGCGAGTAGTGCGTCAGCAGCACGCCGCCGGTGCCCACCCGCATCTCGCGCGTGGCGGCGGCCACCATCGGCAGCAGCACCTCGGGCGCCGAGCCGGCGAACGAGTTGGTGCTGTGGTGCTCGGCCAGCCAGTAGCGGCTGAATCCCAAGCGCTCGCACAGGCGCGCCAGCTCCAGCGTCTCGCGCAGCGCGTCGGCGCCCGTGCCGCCCGTCCGCACCGGCGACTGGTCCACCACCCCGATCTTCAGCGGCATCCGGATCTGCGTCCACGTGAGGATGATTCTGCGCCGGCGGCAAGCTGTGCGGCGCGGGAAGGCTCCGCAACCGATGAACTGCGGGATTCGGGCGTGTTTGGCGCCGAGACGCCAAAACGGGCTGCGCGCGCGGTAGGCAACGATACTACCGTTGCCAACCGCGCCGGGCCGCCGCCGCGCCCGGCATCCCCACGTCCCTCGGCATCCCCGCGCGCGCGGCGCCGTCCCGGCCCTCCGGGCGCGCATCCCTCACGCAGTCGCCATCCCCCCCCGATCCCCTTCCGCCACCCGCCCGGCCGAACCGGTGCAGGTCCGCTGTCGCGCCGCGAGGCATCCCCGATCCCCCTCGACACGCTCCGGCCACGCTGGCGCGGATCGTCCCCGATCACCCCCGTTTCTCCGTCATCCGCTTGCCTTCTCGCGTTCCCGCGAGAGACCGGAGGCGGAGTTGATCGCCCCGTCCGCGGACGCGTGGGCGAGGCTTGTTCCGATACCGGAACGGCCCCGGAGGTGCTGTCCTGCTGGGAATGGAACTTGCGCCCGGCACCGCGCGGCGGCGGTCGAGTGCGCACCCGCCGCCGCGCCTCAGGATCCGGCCGCGCACCCCAACGTTCGGAGGAATTCAGCCGTGGGCCTCACCCGGAACACGTCGCGTGCAATGCAGCGGCAGGTGGACCTGGCCACCGCCGTGGCGCAGGAAAAGCTGCTCGACACCCACGTCCGCCACGTCCTGGCGTTCGTGGAGCTGGTGCACGACCAGCTCCCGTTCGACGCCGCCCTCGACATCTACGCCCGCATCCTGCGCCTCAACCCCGAGCAGGCGCGCAACGTCGGCAGCCGCGCCTTCGCCGAGCTGGGGCGGCGCGGCCTGGTGGCCGGCGGCGGCCACGGCGAGGTCACGCTGATGGAGGACGACGCCGCCGACCACGAAGACGCGCGCCGCCCCGCGCCCGACGACAGCGGGCGCTTCGAGCAGGTGTTCTCGCGCGTGCGCCGCCGCATCCGCGGCCGCGTGCAGGACGACCTGCGCCACCGCATCAACCTGGCCGCCGCCCGCGCCGAGGACGACCTCTTCGAGCGGCACGTGGAGAACGCGCTGGAGTTCGCCCGCGCCCTCCAGGCCGAGGTGCCGCTGCACGAGGCCGTCGACCTGTACCTCGAGATCATGTCCGTTCCCGACGGCGTGTCGGACGTGGTCTTCAACCGCGCGCTCCGCCACGTGGCCGACGGCGAGCTGCCGCCGCTCGAGGGCGCCGCGCACGCCGCCGGGGTGGCGGCGTCGACCGCGGCCTGATCGCCGCCTGCGGCGCGCCCCGGAGCGAACGGGCGCGCCGCAGGCGGTGACGTGCGCCACGGCGCGCGCGTCGTTATCTTGCCGCCGACGAAATACTGGCGTTCGACGCACAAACTGCATATTCCTTACGCGAAACGCAGTTGGGATCGCGGACGAACACGGGCAACGGGCCGCACCGGCGCGGGAGCAGCGTCTTCCCGCACGCCGGCCGATGGAGGGGCATGGGGGTGAGCTGGGGGGGCATCGTGTGGGCGGGGTTCGTGGCCGGCGTGCTCGCCGCGTCCGTGTTCTGGCTGTTCCGCGCGCTCGGCTTCACCCTGCTCAGCCCCACCGGCCAGCTCGGCTGCCTCTTCTACGACGATCCCCGCCTGCCGATGACCGAGACCGTCGGCTTCGGGCTGTTCCTGGCGCTCCACGCCACGCTCGTGGCCGCGCTCCTGGCGGCCGTGCTGCGCGGCCTGGGCGGCCCCGGCTGGGGCACGGGGGCGGCGGCGGGAGGGATCCTCGGCTTCATCGCGGCGGCGGCGCTCCCCTGGCTGGCGCGCGCCAGCCGCTGCGTGCGCATGGGACGGCTTCCCCCGCCCGGCCGCTTCGGGCTGGACTGGGGACGCGCCACCCCGGTGGCGCTGGTTGCCGGCTACGCCGCGTACGGCGGCGTGCTCGGGGCCGTCCTCACGGCACTGTCCACCCGCGCCCCCTGAAGGGCGCAGCGATCGAGAGGAGGTGCACCGCCACGAGCCGTGCCGCAGTGGGGAGGCCGGGTTTCGGCAGGCTTCCCGGAAGCAGGTGTTGTGTGTGGTCGGGGGAACGTGTGTTGGCGGGTGCCCCGCGGTACCGAGGGGGCCCAATCACCTGGTTCGGAGAGGACTCATGAAACGAGCGCTCACATCCGCTCTCGCCGCCGCGGTTCTGGCGCTGGGGGCGGCGGGGCACGCGGCGGCGCAGGACGACATGACGGTGCGCACCGCGCCGCTGTTCGACATCGGCATCTTCGGCGGCGGCGCGTGGACCAGCGCCTGGTTCGACATCGGCGACAACGGGTTCTCGCCCGGCGTCTCGCCGGTGTTCGGCGCCGAGGCCACCTACTGGCTGAGCCCGACCTTCGGGATCCGGCTCGACGGCAAGTACCTGCCGCAGCGCCTCCCCCAGAACGACGACGTTCCGGGCGGCAGCCGCTGGCTGGGCAACACCTGG
>DASUYB010000125.1 GCA_036377595.1 Longimicrobium sp.
CCAGGTGTTGCCCAGCCAGCGGCTGCCGCCCGGAACGTCGTCGTTCTGGGGGAGGCGCTGCGGCAGGTACTTGCCGTCGAGCCGGATCCCGAAGGTCGGGCTCAGCCAGTAGGTGGCCTCGGCGCCGAACACCGGCGAGACCCCGGGCGCGAACCCGTTGTCGCCGATGTCGAACCAGGCGCTGGTCCACGCGCCGCCGCCGAAGATGCCGATGTCGAACAGGGGTGCGGTGCGCGCCGTCATGTCCTGCGCCTGCGCCTGCCCCGCCGCCCCCGCCACCACCAGCGCGGCTGCTAGCGCTGACGTCGCGAGTCTTCTCATCGCTTTCTCCTAAGGAGGGTGAAACGCACGCTCACCCCGGCCGCCGGGGTAGAGCAGTACATCGCGATAACGACATACAAGAAAAATGCCATGCTTTCCGCAAAAATGCCCGCGGCGACACCCGCCCGACCCCGCGCCGCGCCTAACTTCGGTTGCAAAAACAACATCGAAAGTTTCCCACATTCACGCGCCGCCGCACGCCGCTCGCCGGCGCTCCGGTCCTCCGCGACCCGCCGCGCCGCGCGCGAACAGGAAACGACACAGGTGCCTGCGCCAGAATGGCACCGGGATGGGGCATCCATGTCTCTGCGCCGCGCTGCGTGGAGAAAGCGCGCAGCCACTGCCGCAAAGCCGTGTGCGACCGTATTGCGTGGCAGACCGGTCCTCCTCGGGCTCCGGCGGACGCAGATCCCCGTCCTGGTACGGCGGAAGGGCGGCCCCCTGGCGGGAGACGCCCTTCCGCCGCGCTCAGGCGTTCGCGATGCGCGGCGTCAGCCGCGGACCGCGCCCGCCTTGACCTCCACCTGGTAGGGCTGGAACTCGCACCCCACCCGGACCGGCAGATAGATCACCTCGGGCTGCTGGCTGGCGCCCGCCTCGGCGAACACCGGCACGCCCTGGTAGGCGCCCACGCTGGTGACCTCGGTGACCCCGAGCACCCGCGGCAGCCCGTACTTCACGTAGCGGCGGCCGTTGAAGGTGATCGGCTCGTTGTTGATGAACCACGTGGCGTTGGCCGCGTAGCCCTCGGTGACCGCCGGCACGCCGGTGGTGTCGCCCGTGGCCGGGTCGTACTGCGCCGTCACGTTGGTGAGCTGCCCGTTCTGCAGCACGCACACGTTGATGTCCTGCACCGTCGGCGGAGGCGGCGGCGGAGGCGGCGGGGGCGGCGGCGGGGGCGGAGGCGGCGGGGGCGGCGGCGGCGGGGGCGGCGGAATGATGTTGCCGAACCCGACTTTCAGCCCCAGCACGCCGTACGGCGTGAAGGCGAACTTGTCCGACGCGTTCTGCGACGTCTCGCCCACGTGCGCGGGCGAGTCGTAGCCGTGCACGCCCGCCTCCAGGAAGATCCCGATGGCCGGCGTGATGGGGAAGATGTCGAGGCCCAGGCCCGCGACACCCTGCCCCACGGTCCCGATCTTCGGGCTGTCGGGCACGCACACGCCGTTGACGATGAACAGCGCGTAGTTCACGCACTGCCGCTGGCCCACCGGGTCCGACGTCAGACCGCCGCCGCCCAGGAACACGTACAGCGAGCTCAGCGTGCCGCCGTTGGACGACCAGAACAGCGGCCGCCACAGGAGGTCCAGGTCGTAGAACCAG
>DASUYB010000126.1 GCA_036377595.1 Longimicrobium sp.
GGGGCCGCGGCGCCGAGGGAACGCACCCCCGCATCTCCGCCCCATCCAATTCCAGTTCACGCACCCTCGCACCCCCGCACCTCCGCACCCGTGCAGTTCCCGCACTCGCGCACCCGTTCGCAGTCCCTACCAGTGCGCGAAGATCTGCGACAGCGTGTAGATCACCAGCCCCGCGAGCCCGCCGACCAGCGTACCGTTGATGCGGATGAACTGCAGGTCCTTGCCGATCTGCAGCTCGATCTTGCGCGTGGTGTCCTCGGGGTCCCACGCGGCCACGGTGCTGGAGATGAGCTCGGCCACCTCGCCGCGGTACTGCTCCACGAAGTAGAGGACGGCGCTCTCGATCCATCCGTCCACCTTGGCCATCATCTCCGGATCGTGCCGCATCGACTCGGCGAAGCGCGTGACCGTGTGCGCGATGCGGCGGCGGAACTCGCTCCCCGGGTCGGCCGCGTGCTTCAGCACCGACGCCTTCAGATCGCCCCACAGCGACGCCGAGTAGCCGCGCACCGCGGGGTGCTCGAGCAGCTCCTCCTTCAGGTGCTCGCCGCGCTCGATCATCTCGGGACTGGTGCGCAGCTTCTCGATGAACTCCAGCATCGCCTCGTTGTAGCGGTGCCGGAGCGGGTGCTCGGGGTTCTGCGCCACCTCGTCCAGCGTGTGCTCAACGCCGGTGATGATCTTCTGGTAGATCTTCTCGTCGATGGGCGTGGGCACCCACCAGGGGAGCTCCTGGCGGATGCGGTCGCGCAGCGCGTCGCGGTTCTCGTCCACCAGCCGGTCGACCAGCTTGAGCGCGGCGTCGAGCAGCTCCTGGTGGCGGTCGCCGTGCGTCATCAGGCTCAGCACGCGGCCGACCACGGGCGCCACCTGCGTGGCCCGCGCGCGGCGGATCACGCTGGTCTCGATCAGCTCCTGCACCTCCTCGTCCTTCAGCACCTGCACCACGCCGGTGACCGCCGCGGCGGCGTGCTTCCCCACCAGCTCGGCGTGCTCGGGGTGGCTCAGCCAGTCGGCCGCCTTGTGCGCGATCTGCGCGTTCTTCAGGCGGACGGAGATGACCGCGGGGGAGAGGAAGTTGTTCTGGACGAAGTTGCCCAGGCTGCGGCCGATCCGCTCCTTGCGGTTGGGGATGATGGCGGTGTGGGGGATCTTGATCCCCATCGGATAGCGGAAGAGCGCCGTCACCGCGAACCAGTCGGCCAGCCCGCCCACCATCGACGCCTCGGCGGTGGCGCGCACGTAGCCGATCCACGGCCAGCGCGTCTCCAGGATGCGGGTGAGGATGAAGACGACCGTGGCGCCCACGAGCAGCCCCGTGGCGCGGAACTTCATCTTCGCCAGCTGCTCGCGCTTCAGCTCCTCGTCCTTGATGGGCTGCAGCGCGAAGGCGTCCGCCGCCGCCTGCGCGGGGGCCGCCGCCGGTCGGGACAGGCGCGGATCAGGCGGAGATTCCACCCTTGCGTTCAACGTTCGCTCCCTGCGGGTCGGATGGCGGGGGAGCACGCAACTGCCGGAACGCTCCCCGCCGGATCAGCGGTGGAGGATGCATGCCACCGCCGCGGCTGACAATACCGTCTCCGGGGAACGAAAGATTCGGACGCGGAGGAGATCTGCAAAGAATTTCACACAGAGAACACAGAGAAAACAGAGAGGCACAGAGGAAAAGATTCGTTCTCCGTGCCTCTGTGCCCTCCGTGTCCTCTGTGTGAGAAACAGGAGAATCGGAATCGCGCGCGAAGGCCTACGTCGCGACGAGACGCGCGACCTCGGTGTCCCACCGCCATGGGGATTCACGGCCGTGGAGATGGACACCGCCGAGCCAGCGGTCGATCCCGTTCAGCCGCACGTGGTCCTCGCGCCCGTCCATCACCGCGCGGCCGGCGTCCGTCAGCGCCACGCGATGCGAGAGCACGGCATCTTCATCCCCCCCGGCCCCGTTCCCCTCCAGCCTCACCAGGGGTGACGGGCCGGCGGCCAGGTTCTGGAGATACCACCCGAACCAGCTGTCGCCGAGCCAGATCGGGTCCTCGCGCCGCGGGTGCGAGGCGAGGTAGGCATCGCGCACCGTCTCGGCGCCGGCGGCGATGGCCTCCAGCGCCTGCTGCTCGCTGCGCGACAGGCCGTTGCGGACGGAGGGGAACTGCTCCAGGTGCCGCTCCAGTGCCGCCGCCAGGAACGGCAGCGCCGACGAGTCCTCGTCCAGCAGCGCGACGATTGCCGTGGGATCGGGAGAGCGGAAGGCGGCCCAGGCGTCGCGCGCCAGCAGCATCTCCGCCTCCGTCACCTCGCTGCGCTCGGCGAACCGCTCCGCCAGCCGCGCCGGCGCCGAGTTCCCCAGGTACTCCGCCCCGCAGACGAGCGTCAGCCGCGTGGCGCCGAGCGCCTCTTCGCCCAGGAAATCCAGCACCTGCGCCAGCTGCAGCTGGTCGTACAGGTCGTGCTCGAACCAGAGCACCGTCTCGTCGTGCCCCCGATACCCGGCCAGCGCGCGGTCGCGCTCCTCGAATTGGCGCGCGATCTCTTCGTCCCAGTCGCCGTCGGCGATGAAGCGCGCGCGCACGGCGCTCAGCTCCGCCAGGGGGAGGCCGGCGGGCACCGGGCCGTCGTGCAGCACGTCGCGCCAGGGAAGGATCTCGCCCTCGATTCCCGCCGCGCGCATCTTGCCGGCCGCGGCGTCGCCGTTGGTCACGTGGAGCATCGCGTCTCCTTCCGCCGTCAGGTGCGCAGGGGCGTGTCGCCGGGCTCGGACCAGCCGGGGCGGCCGCGCAGCTCCGACGCCAGCGGGCTGTCGCGCCGCGCCACCATCACCACCGTCTGCCCGGCGCGGGTCACGTGCATCGCCTTGTGGTAGCCGCTGGCCTCGCGCGGCACGCCGCGGGCCGCCAGCGCCCGCAGCGCGTCATCGACCTCGGCCAGCGCGTCGCCGCTCCGGATCAGGATGTGCCAGGCCGTCTCCGCCATCGCCCCGCCTCGTGGTGGGTTCGCTGGAGAAGGTAGGCGATCGCGCTCCGGCGCGCATCGCCCCGCATTGCCGCCGAAGCCGCGTGGGCTACCGCCGGTGCATCTGCCGACGTAAATTGCGAGGCATCCACGGGCAAACATCCGGCTTATCGAACCCTGACGGGAGACGGCGACATGGACCGCATCACGCGCATCCTGCCGTACGCGGCGCTGGTGGCGGCGGCGGTGCTGGTGGTGGTGCTCGGCAAGCAGAAGGGCGACCTGATCACCCGCTACAACGACCTGCAGACGCGCTACGTGAAGGCGCTGCGCGAGCCGCTTCCCAACTCGTACATGCCGGCGTTCCAGACGGCCACGCTCGACGGGCAGCCGGTCACCGTCGGCCAGCTTCCGCAGGCGGGGCGGCAGGTGCTGCTGGTCTACACCACCACCTGCCCGTACTGCAAGGCGTCGCTCCCGGCGTGGAAGCGCATCGCCACCACCCTCGACACGATGACGTCGCCGCGCGCGCAGGTGTACGGCGTGTCGCTGGACTCCGTCGACGTCACCCGGCGCTACGCCGCGCGCAACGCGCTGCCGTATCCCACCATCCGCTTCCCCGAGGAGAAGCTCGTCTCCATGTACCGCGCGGGCGCCGTGCCACTGACGCTGGTGCTGGACGAGAACGGCCGCACCGTCTACAGCCGCCTGGGCGAGATCTCCACCCCCGCGGCCATCGACTCGGTGATCGCCGCGGTGAAGCAGAAGCCGCAGCCGGCGCGCCCGCGTCCCGCCGCCCCGCCCGCCCCGCCCGCCCCGAACACGTCGCCGGGGCGCTCGGCGAGCTGACAACGTCGGAGGGAGACGGAGGAACGGCGAAGGCCCGGGCAGCGCGCCCGGGCCTTCGTCGTCTTGCGGGGGATGGGGAGCTACTTCGTCGGCTGCTCCGCGAGACGCTTCCCGGCCGCCTCGGGCGACTTCGCCTTCTCGTCCGGCGCGCGGCCGGCCGAGCGGATGTTGATGATCTTGTTGAGCGTGTCGAACCAGAACGGCGCGCCCAGCGACAGCGCGAACGCCGTCAGCAGGATGCCGAGCAGCTTGGCCAGGATCGGCCAGAACTTCCAGCCTCCCGGCGAGGCCTCGTAGACGGGGAGCGGGGTGGCCGCGATGCGCGCGCTGTCGGCGTGCGTGGCCCTGCCGTTCAGCTTCGCGAACTCCGCGGCCACGATCGAGTTCCGCCGCGCCTTGGCCCGGTCGGCCGGCATCCGCCGCGCGAACCCGAGCTTCTCCGCGTCTTCCCATCCCCAGCCGAAGCCAAGCTGCGTGCGGCGGAGGATGGCGTTGGCCGAGTCGTACAGCGCCCGCGCATGGGCCAGGTCCGCCAGCGAGTCCGTCTGCGCACGCGTCTCCGGCGATGCGGGCGTGTTCTCGGTGCCGACCGCCTTGGCCGAGTCCGTGGAGTCGCCGGTGGCGGCCGGCGCGTTCGCGTCCGACGAGTCGGTGGTGGCGGATGAATCCGTCGCCGCGGTGGAGTCCGTCGTGGTCGAATCCGTCGTGGCGGCCTTCCCGCTGTCGCCCGGGACGGCCGCGTTGCCGCCTCCGCCGTTCGGCGCGCCCGCGTTGGAACTCGCCACGGTGGAGTCGGTCGTCGAGCCGTTCGCGCCGCGGCCGGGGACGAAATTCGCCAGGTCCTCCAGCGAGTTGGACGCCTGTGTGGCCACGCTCTCCCGCAGCTTGTCATCCGTCGACAGCCGGTTCCACATGTCGAGCGTGTCGGCGTTCAGCGCGAAGGCGGTGATGAGCCCCAACACGAACAGCACCTGCTGCGTGTGCCGCTTGTAGGCGCCGGAGACGCGGTCCATGGAGTTGTTGAACCACACCTCCACGCTGTCGTGCAGCTTCTGCAGATCCGTCCGCGTCGTGGCGACGGCGCTCTGCACCGCACGGCGGGCGCCCGCCGGCAGCGGAGCGGCGTCCACCACCTCGTCGACCTCGGTCGAGATCTGCTGCACCACGTCCGTCAGCGCATCGTCCTTCATCAGGTGCAGCAGGTCCCGCACGCTCTGCGGGGCGTCGCGCGCGGGGCCGGCCGCCGGGGCGCCGTCCGCCTCGGCGGCGGCCGCTTTCGCCGCCGGCTCGGGCGTGTTCTCGACCACGTCGAGCAGCGCCATGGCGAACGTCCGCGCGGGGATGTACGACGGCGCGCGCTCGGCACCCCGGCGATCGTGGCCATACAGGCACCGGATCAGGCGGTGGTTGAGGACCGCGTTCTTCAGGTTCGGATCCTGGGCGTCGTCGAGGAGCTTTTCGATGCCCGCGATCAGGATCTTGCCGCGGCGGTTGGTGAGCCCGGCGATGTACTCGTTGATGGCCGAGCAGATCAGGCTCAGCAACAGGTACACGAAGGCGAGCCCGAGGATGACGTCGAGGATTTCGAGACCGAACATGGGTTCCTGTGGGGGATCGGGTGGGATGGTGGCGGCCGAGGACGATTGCCGCCGGAATGACAAAGGAATGGAGGGACGGACTCCAGCGATTTTCCGGAACTATGTGCGGTTGGATCGGCTTCTCACACGCGCCGTCCGAGCAATTGTGGGACCGGAAACGGCAGCTATCGTGCTGGTCAATCCAAACGTTTACGCGAGAACGGCTTGCCTCGCCGGCTGCGTCGACGCTCGCGCAACTTGCGGGGCGGCTGGGACACGGAAGGGACCGGCGGCGCGGGGCAACGGTGCCGCGATCGTCCGTGCCCCATTTCAAATGGTCGCAAACGAGGCGGAAGATGCACGACCATGCCGCGCGTGACAGGTCGTGCTCGAAATCCCGTCGCCCGCGGGTTAGCTTGCGGTTCCGAGACCCCGCCGCCCGGCGGGGCCTCCGTTCATCGGGGGAAGGAGATCGGGAGAACCACGTGGCGGAGATGGACGAGCAGCTGCGGCGGGAGATCCTCGCGCGCACCGAGGCGCACGTGCGGCGCGAGATGAGCGGCGAGGGGACGGGGCACGACTGGTGGCATGTGCACCGCGTCCGCCGGACGGCGCTGCGGCTGGCGGAGGAGGAGGGCGCGGACCCATACGTGACGGAGTTGGCCGCGCTGCTGCACGATGTGGCCGACCACAAGTTCCACGGCGGCGACCACACCGCCGGCCCGCGCGCCGCCCGCGCCTGGCTCGAAGCCGCCGGCGCGGAGCCGGAGACCGTCGACCACGTCTGCGAGATCGTGGCCGGGCTGTCGTTCAAGGGCGCGGGCGTCCCGACGCCGATGCGCACGCCGGAGGGCCGCGTGGTGCAGGACGCCGATCGCCTGGACGCGCTCGGCGCGGTGGGGATCGCGCGGGCGTTCGCGTACGGCGGCAGCCGAGGGCGCCCGCTGCACGACCCCGACGCGGCGCCGGAGATGCACGACAGCTTCGAGGCCTACAAGTCCGGAGCGGGCGCGACGACGGCGCACTTCCACGAGAAGCTCCTCCTCCTCCGCGACCGGATGAACACCGCCGCCGCGCGCCGCGTGGCCGAGGGGCGGCACCGCTTCATGGAGGCGTTCCTGGCGCGCTTCCACGCCGAGTGGGAGGGAGAGGACGGGATGGAGACGGATGGCGGCGGAGACGGCTGACCTGGGTGGCGGCGCGTACGTGCTGCGCGGCGCCGTCAACAGCGGGCTGGTGGAGACGGAGAACGGGCTCCTGGCCGTCGACACGGGGCTGGACCGCGGCGCCGCCAACCGCGTCGCGCGCGCGGCGGAGGAGCTCGGCCGGCCCCTCGTCGCCATCCTCAACACCCACGCGCACGCCGACCACCACGGCGGCAACGCGCACCTCGTCCGCCGGCTCGGCATCCCCGTCCACGCGCCGGCGGTGGAGGAGGCGGTGATCCGCGAGCCGCGCTACGAGCCCGTGTACCTGTACGGCGGCGCCGCGCCCGTCTCCGCGCTCACCAGCAAGTTCCTGCAGGCCGAGCCCTCGCCCGTGGACCACGTGGTGCGCGCGGGCGAAACGGTGACGATCGACGGCCGCGCGCTGGAGATCGTGGACCTGGCGGGGCACAGCCTGGCGCAGGTGGGCGTCCGCGCGGGCGACGTGCTCTTCGTGGCGGACGGCTTCTTCGGGCGCGAGCCGCTGGAGAAGCACGGCGTCCCCTATCTCGTCGACGCGGGGCGGTGGATGGAGACGCTGCGCGCGCTGGGCGGGATGGACGCGGCGTGGATGGTCCCCGGCCACGGCGAGCCGCTCGACGACCCGCGGGAGACGCTGGCGCTGAACCTCGCCGTCCTCCAGCGCGCGTCCGACTGGCTGCGCGACCGCTTCCGCCGCGGTCCCGCGCGCACCGAGGACCTGCTCGTCGAGTTCGCCGGGGCGATGGGGATGCGCCTGGTCGACCCGCCCTCCTACGCGCTCAACCGCGCCGCCATGCTCGGCTTCCTCTCCACTCTCGAGCGCGAGGGCGCCGTGCGCGTGATGATCGACGGCGGCCGCTGGACGTGGCTCCCCGCCGAGGGGTGAAGCGGAGTCGACCAGGCCGCACGCCATCCCGCGTCCGCGCGTACGAGCGAAGCGAGCCCGTCCCTCCCCCAGTCTGTTTTGGGGGAGGGACAGACGCGAAGCGTCAGGGAGAGGGCCACGCGGCGGCGTCTGCGGCTGGATCGATGCGTTTGGTATGATCGAGAACGAAGCGGGGCCGGAAGAATCTCCGGCCCCGCTTCGTTTTTCCTCATCTCCCGATCACCCCAAGCCTACTGCACGCAGCGGCCGTTCGGGTCGGGCTTCGGGTGATCGACGACCGGGCGATGGTCGAGGTTGGCCACGTGCGTCGCCAGGTCGGCCACGTAGTTGGCCACCTGCGCCAGCCGCGCGTAGTCGATGTGCTGCGGCTCGTCGGTCACCTGGTGGTAGTCCGCGTGCCCGCCGGTGGTGAAGAAGATGATGGGTATGCCGTAGCGCGCGTACTCGTAGTGGTCGCTGCGGCAGTAGATGTTCTGCGGGTGCCCGTTGGCGTCCATCGCGTAGTCGAAGTTCAGCCCGTGGTTCCCCTGGCGGTTCACCGTCTCGGCCAGGTCGCCCAGCTCCGTCGACAGCCGCCGCGAGCCCACCAGCTGCACGTAGCCCGGCCCGCCGTGCAGCTTCGCGCCGTCCTTGCTGGAGCCGGTGACGTCGTCCGCGCCGCCGCGGCCGATCATGTCCATGTTCAGCTGCGCGACGATGGACTCGCGCGGCACCGTGGGATGGTCGGTGAAGTACTCCGAGCCGAGCAGCCCCGCCTCCTCGCCCACGTGCCACACGAACAGCAGCGAGCGCTTGGGATGCGGCCGCGAGGCGAAGTACTGGGCGATCTCCAGCAGCCCCATCGACCCCGAGCCGTCGTCGTCGGCGCCGTTGTAGATGGTGTCGCCGCGCGCGGACGTGCCGCCGGTGCGCTGGCGGATGGTGGCCAGGATGCCGTTCACCTGCGCCTGCTGCTCGGCCGTCAGCCGCGGGGCCGGATCGTCGGCGCCCTCGGTGCGGAAGAGGTGGTTGACGACGTAGATGGAGTCGTTCGCGACGGGGTCGCCGCCTTCGCCCACGTGGTCGTTGTGCGCGCCGAGCGCGACGTACTCGCGGCGCAGCGCGGGGTCGCTCCCCGGCAGCACCGCCACCACGTTGCGCGCGGAGATGGGCACCGGCCGCTCGATGAAGCGCGGCCCGCCCGTCACCGTGCCGCCCGTGGCACCCGGCTGCAGCGTCGCCGGGTCCGCGCCCAGCAGCGCCGCGGCCGCCCGCTTCGTCACGTACATGTACGCGGGAAGCTCGGGAGACTGGCCGCCCTGCATCACCTGCAGCGGCTGGCGGTAGATGGCCAGCGACGCGGGGGTGATGTCGTCGAGCCCGGCGATGGCGATCCCCGCGGCGCGGCGGTAGCGGCGGGTGATGGCGGGGCGGCTGACGGTCCCCGGCGGGTTGCCCACGAAGCCGGGGCCGAGGGCCACCACCACCAGCTTCCCGGCCACCGCGGCCGAGTCCACCATGTGCGCGGAATCGGCCATCATCCCCGCGTACACCACCTGCACCCCCTCCAGCGAGCGCGCGCCGGAGCCGTTGTCGCGCGGGAGATAGTCCACCCAGGCGCGCAGTCGCTGGCCACCGGCGTTGAGCGTGGCGGTGGTGTCCATCACCCGCTCGACGTAGGGGATGGCCTGGAAGAAGGTGCCGTTGTCGCCGGCCGGCTGCAGCCCGAAGCGCCGCAGCTCGCTGGCGATGTACTCCACCCCCTTCCGGTTCCCCTCCGAGGCGATCAGCCGCCCGCCCATGGAGTCGTCGGAGAAGGCGTACAGCCGCGTCATCAGGTCGGCGGGATTGATGGCGGCGGTGGTGGGCGTGGGCGCGTGCGTGCGCGGGCGGCCCAGCCCCGCCCACGGGTCCGGAGCCTGCGCGGCCAGGGGCGTCGCGGCCAGCGCCAGCAGCGGAAGGAGCCTCGAAAGCGTGCGTGTCATCGGGATTTCAGGGGGTGAGCGTGAATGGGCGGGCGAGCCGCGCGGGATCGGATTCTCCGGGTGAGCGCGCCAAGGTACCCGGTCGTCCGCAGAAAGGTGCACAGTCGTGCTGAGAAGTTAGCACTGTGGGACGAACTGCCGCCACCGCGTGACGAATCGCATCCACGCGCGGACGAATGGATGGATCGATGTGGGACAAACTGGAGGAATGGGGATGGAGATCGAGGAGATGGCGATTCCCGCATCTCCAGAAAAGGCTGACGCGGAGCCGCGGAGAGCTCACCCCGGCGATGAGTTCTCCGCGACTCCGCGTCTCCGCGTGAGGCCCTGTGGTTCAGGAGATCAGGACGCCGGCACGCCCGCCGGAGCGCGGTCCGTAAAGCCGACGCCGGCTAGCACGATGCCGAGCAGCGCGTGCAGCCACACGTCGTTCCCGCCGATGGGGATCAGCCCGAACGTCGTCGGCGCGATGAAGCCCAGGATCGCCAGCACGATGTAGATGGCGCCGCCGATCCGGCAGTACGTGTTGGCCGCCGACCAGGTGCGCGACGCCACGATCCCCCACACCCCGAACAGCAGGTGCACCACGTTGTGCAGCAGGTTCACCGGGAACAGCCCGAGCAGCTTCGGCGCGGTGGCCATGTCCGCCGCCATCGAGGTGCCGCCCGCGGAGATGAACCCGAGCAGCGCCACCAGGATGAACACCGCGCCGAATGCCAGCGCGACCGTCTGCGACAACGACTTCATGGAGCCTCCTCCGTGGGGGGTGGAACCACCGGAATCGGGGCGCCCGCGGCGGCGTGCCGCGGCGCCTGCGGCCCTGCCGTGTTCCCGCGCCACAACAGTGCGGACAACGGCCGGATCGCGCAAGAAATTTCCTCCGGCCGCACGGGCCGGAATCTTGCTCCCCCGCCCCGTCTGCACTGCCAGACACGAGGAGGAGAGCGATGGGACGGCATCCCTACGACCACGGACGCAGCCCCCACGAGCGTGACCGCCACGGCTACGGCCGGTACGGCTACCAGATGGACCCCGGCTGGGGCTGGGGCGACGACCGCGACCCCAACTTCCGCGGCGGCGAGTACCAGGGGAACCGCATGCGCGGCGACGGGCGGCACGTGGCGCCCTACGGCGAGCACCGCTTCTTCCGTCAGTACGACCTGGGAGGCTACGGCGGATTCGACGGGCGCTACGACCTGCCCGACGGGTGGTACGACGCGGAGGGATACTACCACGAGGCGTACGAGCAGCGTGGCGCGCCCATGCCGGGCCGCTTCGTGCCGCACCCGCCGCTCGAGGCGGGGCCGTCGCGGGGCGGCGTGCGCTACGACCGCGAGTACCTGCGCCAGTACAACGCGTACAGCCCGGGGCTGGAGCGCGGCGGCCCGGAGCGCTCGTGGGGCTTCAGCGACGGCCCCGACGCCCCGCCGATGCGCGGCCGCGACGCCCGCGACCGGCGGACGGAGGAGCGCCGCTACGCCGGCTACAGCGAGGGGGGATTCGCGGAGGGCAAGTACGCCGGCCCCGGCCAGCGCGGCTCCCTCCCTACCCAGAAGGGCGGCCGGTAGAAACGACAAGGCCCGCGGCACCCGCCGCGGGCCTCTTCATCACGAGGAAATCCTCAATCTATCATCGGATCGATGAATTACCTCACGGCTTTCAGGATCGAAAGCGCTGTCTTCGCACAACTAGCTAATCCGTGTACTCCGGCTGCTGAAAACACTGACCAATAGCCTCGGAGTCTTACCCATCGCGCTTTCCACGGGCGCTCCTCAGCCCATGCGTGCGCGTATTCCTCCTGCAGATCAGCGACCGTCGGCTCGAATATCTCATGATAGGTCTTCGCCGAATACAGAAACTCAGCGATTGCAAGCAGTCGGAAACCTGGAGGACGATGGATCTGTCCCGTCCGACGGTATCGCCCAAACACGCCAAGAGCCGCTGAAGCTCGGTTCAGGAGTTCAACGAGGCCCACCTTTAGAAGAATCCCAACCTTCGCCGCGAGTTCGAACTCTTTATCACTGATCAAAATCCCGCGACCCCACCACACTATGAATTCCTTAAGGAGAGTCCAGCGGTGAGCCGAGGCTTTCTTCAGGTTGCCCATGCGGCCTCCATGGCAAGGCGCCCGGCCTCCGAAGCATGAAGGGCTCGAGCGCCCAATCCCGTAATGCGATACAATCGCTTGGGAGGGCCATCGCCAATACCCAGTTCCTCCTGACGCGAGTCCACGAAACCTTTTTCACTCATCCGACCAAGGGTAACATACACTGTTCCCCGCTTGAGCCGCTCGGACGCGTTCACCAGCTCGAGCCCGTACATTTCGCCATTTGCGATCAGGAGGCGGAGGATCTCGGCTTCCTTCGCGGAGAGTCGTGGAATGTCCATGGCAATATCTTACACATTGTAAGACTGGTGCGCAAGCACCTCGTCCCATTTGTGTTCGAGAACGGTCACCCCACGGTGCGCACCATCGCGGGCGTCGAGGCCTCGACCTCCTCGCTGCGGAGGACGGTGGTCTCGCCCTGCTCGCGGCGGTTCTGGAGGATGACCTCGAGCTCGCGCTCGCGCAGGTTCAGCGTGTACCCCGCGCCCACGATCCCCACGCGCAGGTAGCTGAGGGTGAGCGCGCAGCCGTCCATGCACTGGTCGGCGTTGTCGAAGCGCACCCCGCGCCCGTCCACGAACGTCACCGAACCCCGCCCCACCACCTCGCCCAGGTGGCCGCGGACGACCATCGCCGTGTCTTCGTCGATCCCCAGCCCCATCAGCTCGGCGTTGCGGGCGATGACCATGAACAGGCGCTGCAGCCGCCGCCGCTGCGTGAAGTGCGTGTCGATCACCGCGCGGAAGCCCAGCAGCCCGAAGCCGGGACCGAGGTGGACGTCCTGCATCTTCCCGTACTCGTCGGGCTCGCCGCCGGCCAGGATGGTCTCGGTGAGCGCCGCCGCGCCCGCGCTGGTGCCGCAGACCACGGCGCCCGCGGTGTACGCCTCGGCCAGCGCGCGCCCCACCCGCGACCCGCCGATGGTGGTCACCAGGTGCACCTGGTCGCCGCCGCCCAGGAAGATGCCGTCGGCCTCGCGGATCATCTCCGCCACCCGGGCGTCCTGGGCGCGGTCGCGGCTGTCGATGATGGGCATCTCCACGTGCGTGGCGCCCGCCTCGATGAACGACCGCAGCCACTCGCGCGCCGACCGCGTGGGGTTGGCCGACGCGGTGGTGATGCCCACGATGCGGCCGCCCTCGCGCCCGCCGGCCAGGTCCACGAAGCGGCCGAACGCCTCGCCGGTGGCCTCGCAGGCGCCGCCGATCAGCACCAGCGTGCCGTCGTGGCGGTCGCCGCGCCGCCGGTTGGGCGCCTCGTCCGCCGCGACGCGGCCGCGGTCGCCGCCGCTCCTACCGTTCCCCGACTGCCGCTCCATCCGCCTGTCGCTCCCCGGTTTCCGTCTCCAGCTCCCGCAGCGAGCGCACCGCCAGCGCCGCCGCCACCTGCGCCGCGGGCGAGGCCCCGCCGTCCACCTCGCCCCCATCTTCCGTAGACCCCGCAAGCTCCATCACGATCCGCCCCTCGCGCACGAAGGCCACGGCGTGGGCCACGCGCGCGTCGCGCTCGGTGACGTCGTCGCCCGTGGAGAAGATGGCCACACGGCACCCGGCGTCGCGCGCGATGTCCTGGATCTCCCACTCCTTCGCGGGGCAGACGACGATGCCGTCCTCGACCACCGCGTCGGCGGGGACGGAGACCAGGCGCCGCGCCAGCTCGGGGTCGCGGTAGCGGTCGGGGACGTCGCCCGGCTCGGCGTCGAGCACCACGGCGATGTCGCTGCGCGCGTACGGCAGCCCGGCGTTGAGGAGGTACGACGGCGCCAGGTCCACCACCAGCTCGCCCGGGCCGAGCCCGCGCCGCACCATCTCGTCGCGCACCCCCGCGCGGTCGCCCCCGCCGGCGATGCCGCACAGCACGTGCTGCTGCAGCGCTGGGACGTCCGGCGTCCCAGCCAGCGCGGCCAGCTCGGCCAGCGCGAAGTCCACCGCGGCGCGGTCCAGCTCGCCCGCGAAGCCGCGCTGCACCAGCTCCAGCGCCAGCGCGGCGGCGCGCAGCCCCACCTCGGCGTGCAGGTGCTCGAAGATCACCGTGTACTCGCCCGCCCGGTCGCCGCCGCGCGCGCGGCCGTAGCCCACGTCGTGGCCCACCATCGACTGCAGCTCGAGCCCCACGTGCTCCACCACGTGCGGCGCGAACGTCCCCCGCCGCAGCCGGGTGACGAAGCCGCCGCGCTCGCCGATGCTGCAGCGGTGCTCCCACAGCCCGGGAAGCGCGGCGATCAGGGCCTCGGTGAACCCCGCCGCGTGCGCCGACGAGATCTCGTCGTACGCGCCCGGCGCCAGGTCGACGCGCGTGACCGGGCGGCGCGACCAGAGGTTCGCGCCGCGCAGGCTGCGCAGGGACAGCAGGCGGATCTCGGTGTACGGGTCGGGCCGGCTCATTTCCTCGCGATAACGGACGCGCGGCGGTGTGCGCAAGGGCCGGGCCTCGTCCGCGAGGATCTGGATCTCACGGCAGTGGATGGATGATGCGGCTCACGGCGACGGCCCGCCGGGACGAGCCCCGGCGGGCCGTTCCGATCCCCCGTCGATGGCGATGAGCCGCGCGATCAGGCAAGAATGTCCTTCATCCTTCGCCAGATCCTGCCTGCCAGCAGTCTACGCGCGATCTACGGCTGGCCGTCCAGGAGCAGCTTCAGCGCCGCGACGATCGTCTCCGGCTGCTGCCGGGGGATGTCGTGCTGCGACCGCTCGGCAACGATCAGCCGCCTGCGGGGCGACGCAGCGGCAATGTCGGTGTGACTCTGCCGCCACGCCTGCTCGACCTCCGCGGGGCCCCAGAACCCTCGTCCGGCGGAGACGATGACCATCGGCTGCCGCAGCGTGGGCTCCGTGGCGGCGACCTCGCCGAGAAGGCCGCGGAACCCCTCCATCAGCCGCACCGTCGCACGCTCGCGGTCGTTCGAGGGGTGCTCGATGGGCCGGACGGTGGAGAAGATGAAGTCGCCCGTGCTGGCGACGAAGCGCGGGTTCATCGGATCGACCAGCACCACGCCCTGCACGCGGTCGGGGAAGCGTGCCGCGCTCAGCATCGCCAGCAGCCCGCCGTACGAGTGGCCCACGTGGATGGTCCGCTCGGGGACAGCGACCGCGCGCAGGGCACGGTGCAGGTCCGCGATCTCCTGGTCGGGCGTGAGGTCCGGCGCGCCCAGTCCGCTGCGCCCGAACCCGGCGCGGTCGTACGCGACGACGGTCGCCCCCGTCTCCCGCGCCAGGCGTTCCGGCACGTCGTACCATCCCCCGATGTCCGATCCGCCGCCCGCGTCGAGCACGATCGTCACCGGACGCGTCCCACGCCGGATCACCAGGTGCAGCGCGTGGTCGCCGACGCTGACCATCGTGTCCCGCGGCTCGGGCTGCGCGCCTGGGACGGGCGTGGACGGCGTGTGGCTGCCGGCGATCAGGAGGCTCGTCAAGCCGAGCGTCAATCCAGTCATGGGCCTGGGGATCGGGGTCGAAGTGCTGGGTGGAGGCGGTAGCCTGTACGTCTCAGGATCTCGATGGGATTCACGAAACATACTGCGCCGGGAGCCATCTCGATCTCCATCGGGACAGGATGAAGGATGGCGTGACGAATCGTCGTCCGCGCGGAGTAAGGGCAGTTCAGAAGATGACTGTGTACACCGTGGAGATTGTCATTCCGAGGACGACCAGACCGATCTTGCGTCCGCTCCGTAGGTCGCAGCCCGAGGAATCTATCGCCTGCATTACGAGCGAGAGGCCGCCTGTCGCTCGTAGGCGAAATTTCTCAAGCGCGATGAAGCCGGGACGACACCGTCGCCCCGGCTTCTCCATCTCCCGGACGCAGTGCTACTCGTCCCGCGAGAGGATGATGGCGGTGTAGGGGCCGATGCCGATCGCCGCGCTGTGCGGCATGTCGTGCAGCGGGCCGCCGTCGGCGCGGGTGTGATAGCTCGGCGTGTCGAGGAAGTCGTCCCCATATCCCCGCCAGTCGCCGTTGAAGCGCACCTTCCACTCGCCGGCGCGCGGCATTCCGATCCAGTACTCGCCGTACGAGCGGTCGGCGAAGTTCAGCACCACCACCACGTCATCGCGCGGGCCGCCGGCGTCCCAGCGGTGGAATGCGATCACCTTGTCGGCGTCGTTCACGTGGTGCACGTGCACGTTCTGCCCGCGCAGCCCGCGCGTGGTGTCGAACCAGTCGCGGCGCAGCTTCATCAGGTCGCCGTACAGCAGGTGGACGCCCGCGAAGGTCTCCAGCTTCGTCCAGTCGATGGGGTCGCCGTCCGCGAACCAGCGGTCCTCCAGGATCTCCTGCCCCTGGAAGATCATGGGGATCCCCGGCGCGGTGAACACCAGCGCCGCGCCGAGCGTCGACCGCTTGCGCGAGTACCAGCTCGCCGCGTTCCCCGGCCAGATCTCCTCCGGCACCCGCGCGTGCCCGTTGGCCACCTCGTCGTGCGATTCCGTGTAGATCACGCGCTTGAACGCGTCGCCCTCGTAGCGGTGCTCCACGGCGCGGCGGATCTCGTCCATGCTGCGCTGCCAGTCGTTCTGCTGGATCAGCGCGCGGCGCACGGGGTGCACGAACTCGCTCTCCCACTGCGTGTCGAACCCCGCGCCGCCCAGCTCCGGCGCGCGCACGATCCACCCGTTGCCGCGCAGGTCCTCGGCGATGTGCAGCTTCCACGGCTGCCGCTCGTTGGTCTCGCGGTTGATGTCCTGCATCAGCGACCACCCGTCGCCGATGTCGTGCGCGGGGTCGTCGGTGTTGCCGTAGATGTTGCGGATGTACGCGGTGGCGTCCCAGCGCAGCCCGTCGAAGCGGAACTCCTCCAGCCAGCGCACCGCGTTGTCGCGGATGAACTTCTTCACCATCTCGCGCCCGTAGTGCGGCCGCGTGTCGCCCCAGGGCGTGTTCCGCCGCTCGTCCTCGTAGAAGTAGATCCCCCCGAGGCCGCTCTCCGACCAGCCATCGAACTGCCACAGGTCCAGGTCGCTGGGCCCGAAGTGGTTGTAGACCACGTCGAAGATCACCGCGATCCCGTGCTCGTGCGCCTCCTTCACCAGCCGCTTGAGCGCGTCCGGCCCGCCGTACACGCTTTCGATGGCGAAGATGTCGCCGGGGTTGTAGCCCCACGAGTAGTCGCCCGCGAACTCCACCGACGGCATCAGCTCGATGCAGTTGACGCCCAGTGCGCGCAGGTACGGCAGCCGCGCGCGCACGCTGTCGAAGCTCCCCGGCGCCCCGCCGGCCTCGGGGTCGTTGAAGGTGCCCACGTGCAGCTCGTAGATCACCAGCTCGTTCCACGCCGGCGTGAACCACGGCGCGTCGCCCCAGTCGAACCCGTCGGGATCGGCCACGATGCACTCGCGCCGCGTCAGCCCGATCTCCGCCGCGTAGGGATCGCGCCGCTTCAGCGTCTTCCCGTCCGGCGTGCGGACCACGAACTCGTACTCGTCGCCCACCTTCGCGCCGGAGACGTCGGCGGACCAGCAGCCGTCCGCCTCGCGCGCCAGCGGGTTGGCATCCTCCGCGAAGCCGTTGAACGTCCCCGCGACGGCCACGCCCGCCGCGTTCGGCGCCCACACGCGGAAGGTGACGCCGGACGCGTCGCCGTCGCCGTGCGGCCGCGCGCCCATCCCCACGCGCGCCGACGGCTCGGCGGCGGGCGCCTCCGCGGCTCCCGGCGTCTCGACCTGCGTGGAGGCGGAATCTTCCTGGTCTTCGGGAGATGGGGATGACGGCTCGGGGGCGGGGTCGCTCATGGCTCGGGCTCCGGGGGATCTGATGCGAGGCGGCGAAAGATTGGGCGATTCGGTGATGCCGGGCGCAGGCGGCCCCCGCGCCGCGAGAGCCGTGCCGCGCGCGCAACCCTGGTTGGGCGGTACCAAACCCCATCATCGACCACATCTGCGCAAACGGCTCGTCGTCACGTAAACGCAGGTTTCACATGGAGATGAGGCACGGGCGTCCCAGTTTCCGGGGCGGCCGCGCCTCTGCTACGAATCGCGATCGGAAACGGAGGGTGCGCGGGAGATGCCGTAACCTCCCCGATCGTACGAAGATGGAGATTTCCGCGCAGAATGCGCCCTACAGGGCACACGTGATGCCCGTGAGGTGGCCCGCCTTCCGGTGGGCCGCATCTCCGTGGCCCGCCACTCTTCCTCTCCCTCCGGAGAATTCATCATGCATGCTCGAACCCTCTCACTCGCCCTGCTCGCGGCCGCGTCGCTCGCGGCGTGCGGCCGGGCCGACCAGCCGCTCACCGGCGCGGACCGCACGCCCGTCGGCCCGCGCGCGGCGCCCCTTGCACCCGTCTGCGTCAGCTTCGACGTGCCTGCGCTCGGCGCGCTCTTCGGCGCGCCGGTGGGCACCCCGCCGGGTTCGGTGGTGTGGACGGAGAACGGCATCCCGGTGTCGGTGCACAAGTTCTTCCTCGCCGGCGGCGGCTCCGCCTTCAACTGGCTGCGCATCGAGAACGCGCCGGCCTCGTTCACGCTGGGGGCGGGAAAGACCGGTCACACCAACAACATCAACGTGGGCTTCGACTTCACCGCGCTGCCGTTCGTGCCCTCGGGCGTCAAGTTCAACTTCCTGCACCTGGGCGGCTACGAGAACCTGCAGGTGAACACCAGCGGGGTGTTCATCGGGCCGCTCACCGCCCCGCCCACGCCGTGGGGCGGCGTGAACGTGACCTCTTCGTGGGCGCCCGTCCCCGGTGGGGCGCAGGGAACGGTCACGCTGTCCGGCGGGTCGGTGAAGTGGCTGATGGTGGGCGGGCAGGAGCTCTGGCTGGACGACGTCTGCGCCTACCCGTGAGCCGCGGGTGAGGCGGGACGAGTGCCCGCCGGACCCGCGTCCGGCGGGCGCTCGCGCCGTTTCGGGGCTCGTCCGATGCGGCCCCGACGCAATCCCTTCCCGGCGGCCGCGCTCCGGCCGCCGCCTTTCCCACCACTCCCCGGGAGGGCTCATGCACGCTCGCACCATCTCCGTGACACTCCTGGCCGCGGCAGCGCTCGGCGCCTGCGGCCGGACGGACCAGCCGCTCACCGGCGCGGACCGCACGCCCGTGGGCCCGCGCGCGGCGCCGCTCGCGCCTGTCTGCGTCTACTTCAACGTTCCCCCGCTCGGCGCCGTCTTCGGCGCGCCGGTGGCCACCCCGCCCGGCACCGTGGTGTGGGTGGAGAACGGGATCCCCGTCTCCGTCCAGAAGTTCCTGCTGATCGGCGGCGGGTCGGCGTTCAACTGGCTGCAGATCGCGAACGTGCCGGGCGCATTCACGCTCGGCGCGGGCAAGGCGGGGCACTACAACAACATCAACACCTCCTTCGACTTCACCGGCCTGGGATTCGCTCCCAAGGCGGTCACGTTCAACTTCTACGACCAGGGCGGCTACGAGAACCTGCTGGTGAACACGAGCGCGGTCTACATCGGCCCGATCACCACCCCGCCGTCGCCGATGGGCGGCGCGAACGTGTCGGTGGCGTCGGCGGCGGTGTTCGGCGGCGTGCAGGGCACCGTCAAGATCGACGGCGCACCGGTGTACCGGGTGATGGTCGGCGGCCAGGAGTTCTGGGTCGACAACGTCTGCGCGTACCCGTGATCTCCGAGCGCGTAAGTCCAGGTGCCCGCCGGGTCACGGCGCCGGCCGCGCACCTCGTTTCTACCCATAAGACTCTCTGCACGCCAGCCAAAGGAATACCTCACACGGAGGGAACGGAGGGAACGGAGGGAACGGAGGAACTGCTCCCATCGTTTCTCCGTTTCCTCCGTTCCCTCCGTGTGAGACTCTTCTGAATCCGAGTTCCCGAAATGGGGCCGTCCGCGCAACTCGATACCATACCTCCCCTCCTGTCCGGAGCACTCCCTGCATCCGCGGGGAGATCGCCCGCTCGCGCAGCTGTCCGCCGACCGCGAGCGTGAGCGGGGACGACGAGAGTTGTGGCATTATCAATAATCATTATTGTTAGTAAGCTGATCTACTTTCGACCGGGGGATGGATGGACGAGCGGACGTGCGCCGGGGACGGCGAGCGGCGATGCTGTGGAAACGTGCTTCCCGCGCGTGAGGAAGAGCAGCCGTCGCACTGGCTGGGCGGCCGCGTGGTGCGCGGCTTCGTGCTGGCGGGGCTGACGCTGTTCGGCGTGCTGGCGGGGTTCACCGTGCAGGCCGCCGGGCACCCGTGGCTGCACTGGGCGTTCTTCGGCCTGGCCTTCCTCACCGGCGGCGTGCCGTCGGCGATCGCGGCGTTCGAGGAGCTGGTGGGCGCGCGCAAGCTCAACGTCGACCTGCTGATGGTCGTCGCCGCGCTCGGCGCCGCGTCCGTCGGGCAGGCGGGCGACGGGGCCATCCTCCTCTTCCTCTTCTCCCTCTCCAACGCGCTGCAGACGTGGGCGTTCGACCGGACGAAGAACGCCATCCGCGCGCTGATGAAGCTCCATCCCGCCGGCGCCACGGTGATCGGCGAGGACGGGCGCGAGCGCTGGGTGCCGCTGGAGGAGCTGGCGCCCGGCCACCTCGTCCTGGTCCGCCCCGGCGAGCGCTTCCCCGCGGACGCGGCGCTGGCGGACGGCTACACCTCGGCGGACGAGAGCGCGCTGACCGGCGAGTCCGCGCCCGTCGACAAGGCGCCCGGTGACCGCGTGTTCGGCGGCACGCTGAACGGCGAGGGCGTGGTCCGCGCGCGCATCGAGCGCCCCGCGTCGGAGAGCGCGCTCGCGCGGCTGGTGCGGATGGTCGAGGAGGCGCAGGCCGCGCGCGGGCCCACGGAGGAGTTCGCGGCGCGCTTCGAGGGGCCGTACACCATCGCCGTCCTCCTCTCCGTCCCCGTCGTCTTCTTCGCCCTCCACCTCCTCGCCGGGGTGGAGACGGGACCCGCGTGGTACCGGGCGATGACCTTCCTGGTGGTCGCCTCGCCCTGCGCGGTGGTGATCAGCACGCCCGCGGCCGTGCTGGCGGCGATGGCGGCGGGCGCCCGCAACGGCGCGCTGTTCAAGAGCGGCGCGGCGCTCGAGGCGCTGGCCGCCGCGCGCATCGTGGCGTTCGACAAGACGGGGACGCTCACCGAGGGCCGCATGCGCCTGGTCGAGGCGGTCGCCGTGGAGGGCGATGGAGATTCGCTGCGGGCGCTGGCGGCGGGGCTGGAGCGGCACAGCGAGCACCCCGTGGCGCGGGCGATCGTCGGCGGGTGGACGGGCGACGCGCCCGCGCTCGACGCCGTGCAGGCGCTGCGCGGGCTGGGGATCCGCGGCCGACTGGCGGGCGAGACGGTGTGGGCGGGGAGCCGGCGCATGGCAGCGAACGAGGGCGCCGCGCTCCCCGCGGACGCCGAGCGGCGGCTGGCGCGGATGGAGGCGGCTGGGATCACCACCGTGCTCGTCGGCCGCGGCGCGCGCGTGGTGGGGATGCTGGGCGTGGCCGACACCCCGCGCCCCGAGGCGGCCGCCACCGTGCGCGCCCTCCGCGACCGGGGCCTGCGCGTGGTGATGCTGACGGGAGACCGCGAGGCCGTCGCGCGCCACGTGGCCGCGGAGCTGGGGATCGGCGAAGTGCGCGCCGAGCTGCTGCCGGAGCACAAGCTCGGCGCCATCGCCGACCTCCGCCGCGAGGCGCGCGTGGCGATGGTGGGCGACGGCGTGAACGACGCCCCCGCGCTGGCCGCCGCCGACCTGGGGATCGCGATGGGCTCGGGGAGCGACGTATCGCTGGAGAGCGCCGACGTGGTGCTGATGAAGAGCGACCTGTCGCGCGCCGTCGGCGCGGTCGGGCTGGCGCGGAAGGCGGCGGCCACCATCCGCTTCAACCTCGCCTTCGCGATGGGGGTGATCGTGATCGTGGGGACGCTGTCGCTCTTCGGGCGCATCCCGCTGCCGCTGGGGGTGGTGGCGCACGAGGGCGGCACCATCTTCGTGGTCACCGTCGGCCTGCGCCTGCTCGCCTACCGCTTCGGCGCGATCGGGAAGACGGCGCCGGAGCGCACGCCCACCCGCATCCCCGTGCGCGCCGCGGAGGTGCCGGGGGGATTGATCTCCACGTATCGTCTGATGAGAGACGATGCGAGTGAACTCGCGGCTACAAAAACACACAGTCCGCCTTCGCGGACTTCGTCAACGCGCAAATGACATCGCGGCGGCCAAGCACTCGCTCGGCCGCCGCGATGTTGATACTCCACGCCCAGAGATGCGGCGGCTCGCCGGTGAAGTCCGCGAAGGCGGACTGTGTGTAGTTGTAGCCGCGACGCCGCGACTTCAGTCGCATCGTCCCAATCCACCTCGCATCGCCCGCGTCTGCAGGCGCCGTCTCGTTCGATGAGCTCGCCGGCGCTCAGACCGGCTCCACCACCAGCTTGCCGCGGAGCATGTTCATCCCGCAGGTCCAGGTAAACTCGCCGGGCTGGTCGGGCGTGAACTCCACCGGCGTGGTCCGGAACGCCGGCAGGTCGCGGGCGATGCCGAAGTCGCCGAACACCACCTGCTCGCTGCAGCTGGCCGTCTCGTCGCGGTAGAAGTCCAGGCGCACGGGGCGGCCCTGCTTCACCACCACCACGTCGGGGCTGTAGCCGCCCTTCACGGTGATCTTCACCTCCTGCACGCCCGACTCGGTGGTCGTGGCCGCCACCCCCTGCCGCTCGCCGAAGAAGTACCACAGCACCGCCACGATGGCGATCACGCCGCCGGCGACCACCAGGATCTCGCTCGTATCCATCTATCCCCTCACATCTCCCAAGTTGTTGAGGGCGAATGAATTCGCTGCAACAACCACACGAAGTCCGCCTTCGCGGACTACGACCTCTCGTTCCACTCACCGTCGGCGCACGCAGCAGGCTTCGGTCGGAAGCGCGTCGCGAGCACCGAAGCATCGGCCGAGCCGAAGCCGGTAGTCCGCGAAGGCGGACTTCGTGTAGTTGTTGCCGCGGTTTCAACCGCCCCCCTCCCATCCCACACTCAGCACTCAGCACTCAGCAGTCATCTTCCGAACCGCTTGAGCCGCAGCGAGTTCGTCACCACGCTCACGCTCGACAGCGACATCGCGGCGCTGGCGATCACCGGGCTCAGGAGCCAGCCGGTGAGCGGATACAGCGCGCCGGCGGCGATCGGGATCCCGATCACGTTGTAGACGAAGGCCCAGAACAGGTTCTGCTTCACCGTGCGGATCGTGGCGCGCGACAGGGCGATGGCCGTCACCACGCCGCGCAGGTCGCCGCGGATCAGGGTGATGTCGCTGGCCTCGATCGCCACGTCCGTCCCCGTGCCGATGGCGATCCCCACGTCGGCCTGGGCCAGCGCGGGCGCGTCGTTGATCCCGTCGCCCACCATGGCCACGCGGCGGTGCTCCTCGTCCTGCAGCCGCTTCACTTCGCGCGCCTTGCCGTCGGGGAGCACCTCGGCCAGCACGCGCTCGATCCCCGCCTGGCGCGCGACGGCATCGGCGGTGCGGCGGTTGTCGCCGGTGATCATCACCACCTGCAGCCCCATCTCCCTGAGCGCCCGCACCGCCTCCGCCGACTCGGGCTTCAGCGTGTCCGCGACGGCCACGATCCCCGCGTACCGCCCGTCGATCGCCGCGAAGGTCGGCGTCTTCCCCGCCTGTGCGAGCGCCGCCGCGCGCTGCTCGGCATCTCCCGTGTCGATCCCGCGCTCGCGGAGCAGCTTGGCGTTGCCGATCAGCACCGCGTGCCCATCGACCGTCGCCTCGATCCCGTGCCCGGCGACGGCACGGAAGCCGGACGCGTCCGCCAGCGCGATCCCCCGCGCCTGCGCGCCGCGCACCACCGCCTCGCCCACCGGGTGCTCGCTCCCGCGCTCGGCGGAGGCGACGAGGCGCAGCAGCTCGTCCGCCGCCAATCCCTCCGCGGGGACGACGTCGGTCAGCTCGGGGCGGCCGGCGGTGAGCGTCCCCGTCTTGTCGAGCACGATGGTGTCCAGCCGGTGCGCCGTCTCCAGGCTCTCGCCGCCCTTGATCAGCACGCCGTTCTCCGCGCCGCGCCCGGTGCCCACCATGATCGCCGTCGGCGTGGCCAGCCCCAGCGCGCACGGGCAGGCGATGATCAGGACGGAGACGAAGTTCACCAGCGCCATCGTGAAGCGCGTCTCCGGCGGAGCCGCCACGAACCAGACGACGAAGGTGGCGATGGCGATGGAGATCACCACGGGCGTGAAGATGCCGCTGATCACGTCCGCCAGCCGCGCGATGGGCGCCTTCTGCCCCTGCGCGTCCTGCACCATGCGCACGATCTGCTGCAGCGCCGTGTCCTTCCCCACCTTGGTCGCGCGGAAGCGGAACGAGCCGGTGCGGTTCAGCGTCGCGCCGAATACCTCGTCTCCCGGCGACTTCTCCACGGGGATGCTCTCGCCCGTCAGCATCGACTCGTCCACCGCCGACGCGCCGTCCGCAACCGTGCCATCCACGGGGATCTTCTCGCCCGGGCGCACGACCACGATGTCGCCGGGAACGACCTCCTCGACGGGGATGTCGGCCTCGGCGCCGCCGCGGACCACGCGCGCGGTCTTCGCCTGCAGCCCCATCAGCCGGCGGATGGCGTCGCTGGTGCGGCCCTTGGCGCGCGACTCCAGCATCCGCCCCATCAGCAGCAGCGCGGTGATCACCGCCGCCGCCTCGTAGTAGACCGGCGGCCGCATCCCCATCCCCCCCATCCCACCCTGTCCCGCCAGGAAGAAGCGGGGGAAGAAGGTGGCGGCGACGGAGTAGACGTACGCCGTGCCCGTGCCGACGGCGATGAGCGTGTTCATGTCGGCCGCGCGGTGCCGGAACGCCGCCCACGCGCCGCGGAAGAACTGCGCGCCGCAGAAGAGGACCACGGGCGTGGTGAGCGCGAGCTGCACCCACACCGCGCCGGGGAAGTCGAGCCAGGGGATGCGCCCGTGGCTCATCGCCATCGCCAGCACGGGAAGGGAGAGGACGGCGGCGATCCAGAACTTTCTTCGGAGATCGCGATACTCCGCCGCGTGCGCCGCCTCCAGCGAGTCCTCCGCCCGGCCGCCCCCGTCCGGGGGGACGTCGCGCACCACGTAGCCGAAGTCCTCGATCGCCCGCCGCAGCGTGGGGATGTCCGTCGCGCCGGGGAGGTACTCGATGCGGATCTCCATCGTCCGAAGGTTGAAGTCGGCCGAGACGACGCCGCGGACGCGCTGCAGGTGCTTCTCCAGCGGCTGCGACGAGCCCGAGGGCCGCGCGGAGTCGTCGACCACGAAGTCGGCGCGCGCGGTGCCGGCGGTGCCGTAGCCGACGTCCTCCACAACGCGCATCAGGTCGCGCACTCCGGTCTGCTCCGGGTCGTACTCCACCGTCGCGCGCGAGGTGGCCAGGTTGACGCCCGCGCGGCGAACGCCGGGTGCCTTCGCCAGCCCCGTCTCGATCCGCCGCGCACACGCCGCGCAGCTCATCCCCGTGATCGGCAGGTCGATGCGCTCCGCCGCGCCGTCCGCCGTGGCCGAGGCGCTGCGGCCGCTGCCGATCGACAGCTGCACGACGGGGTGCGTCGGGACGCGATCCTGCTTCGCCCCCAGCTGCACCATCGGCTGCGGGGACGCGGCGGGCGCGCGGCCGCGATCGTGATGCGCGTCGCCGATCGGGCCGGCGGCGGCGCCTTCGACGTACCTCGCCGGGTCGGCGTCGAACGCGGCCTTGCAGCCGGCGGAGCAGAACCAGTACGTCCTGCCCGCGTTCTCGCTGCTTCCCGCGGCCGTCGCGGGGTTCACCGTCATCCCGCAGGCGGGGTCGATCACCTTGGTTCCGGTAGCCATCTCGCCCCTCCTCAGCGGGCGTGCCTGTACATCAGGTCAAGCACCTCGGCGTACGCCTGCTCGCGGTCGCGCTCGTCGCCCTGCAGCGCGCCGGTGATGCAGTGCTGCAGGTGGTTGCGCATCAGCAGCTTGCCCACGCCGCGCAGCGCCTCGTGCACGCTGGCGACCTGCACGAGGACGTCGCCGCAGTAGCGCTCCTCCTCCACCAGCCGCTGCAGCCCGCGCACCTGCCCTTCGATGCGCTTCAGCCGCTCGAGCGCCTTCTTCTTCAGCTCCGGCTCCATGTGCGCGGCGTGCCGGGTTTCGGTCTGCGTTTCCATCGCGATCCTGAGATTTAGGATACCCCCCTACCCTATATAGGATGCAAGATAATGAGTTCGCCAAGGAGTGCAAGAGGAGGGTGAGGGGTGGGATCTGGGGTGGTGATACGAAACCGGGATTGAGGTTGATGCCCCCCGGCCGAACCGCGCCGACGTCATCCTGAGGCCGGCCAGACCGTAATCAGCGTTGGTGCAAGCGTTTGCAGGCCGAAGGATCTATCATCCCGGCAGCACGGGAACCGGTCGGATACACCAATGCTCCACCCGGATTCGGCGTGAGCTGGGAGGCTTCGGTGTGCGGAGATGCGATGCGCCCTCTCCGGCTCGCTTAGGCTCGCCACCTCTCCCGTACCGGGGGCCCGTACCGGGAGAGGTAGGGGTGAGGACATCGGCGCGGGTGGCGAGGATTTGTGCGGCGCGGAGTGGCCCCCTCCCCCGGCCCCTCCCCCGCTGCGCAGGGGAGGGGAGAACTCAGCGCACGACGAGGGTTCGGCTCATCGCGCCGTCGTGCGTGCACAAAAACCCCTCTCCCGGTACGGGAGAGGGCGAGCGCTCCAAGGCGCGGGGAGAGGGCGGACGGGTGCCGGCGCGACGGGTGGATGCCTGGACCGGACGCGCGCCGAAGCTCAGTTCAGCTCGTGGTCCTGGGGCGCGGTGCTGACGTTGAACTCCGTCTCGTGCGGCGGGAGGCCGCCGATGGTGACCACGAACTTGTAGATGCCGGGGCTGGGGAACTGCAGCCCCACCAGCGTGAACACCTGGTTGGCGGTGGAGAGCTCACCCGGGGGGACGATGGGCGGGTTGATCTCGCCCGCGGCGTCGAACAGCACGCCGCCGTCCTCGTCCACCAGGCGGATCTGCACGGGGAAGGTGCGGCCCCCGTCCGCGAACCCGGCCTGCACGCGGAAGGCGAACACCATCCGCGGATGGATCACCGGGAACTCGGACGCGGCGATGCGGTCGAAGATCCCCAGCACGTTCAGCTTGCCTTCCTGCGAGATGTTGGCCTCGTCGGCCAGGAACGCCATCGGGATCTTCATCGTCCGCCTTCCCCCGGCCGCGCCGGGCAGTCGTCGCTTCCCTTCCGCACCCACATCGACGTGACAGCCACGTCGTCCGGAACGGAATCGGCATTCACCTGCGCGGGCCGCCACGCCTTCGTCGCCACCGTGTCCAGCCCGAAGCTGAGCCCCGGCGCGTTCGGGAACCACACCGCCACCCGCCCCTCGCCGCGCCCCGCGCACATCCGCCCGAAGCGCGCGCGCAGGTCGGCCACCGTGGCGCCGACCGCCGCGCCCGCCGCTGTCTTCAACCCGGGCTGGTCGACGATGATCCGCTCCACCGCGTTCCCCGCCGTCACCGCCACCGCGCGGCGGCCGCCCGGCGCCACCACGAGGCCGCTGTCGACGGCCCCTTCCGCCCGCCACGTCGTGTCCTTCGCCTCGGGGCAGGCGGCGCGGAGCGCGTCCACCGGCATCCCCACGCGCACGGGGCCGATCCCGTAGCGGGTGACGACGGCGTCGCTGACGTTGCCGCATCCCCCCACCACCACCTCGCTTTCCATGCGCATGCGCAGCGAATCCTCGGCCGGCGCGGCCAGCAGCGCCCCGTCCGTCTGCCGCTCCAGCCGCGCGCGGACCAGGTAGCCCTGCGTCGGCTCCGCCGCGGGCGCCTGCTTCTGCGCGCCCGCGCCCCCCCCCGCGGCGGAGAGGGGCGCCGGGGGCGTGCGGATGCGCTGCCGGATCTGCACCGTGCGCCCCGCCGCCACGGAGGCCACGGGGATCTTCAGGCGCGTGGCCACGGGGAGGATGGTCACGGTCGGCTTCGGCCCGGACGCGGCCGAGTCGACCAGGGCCACGATCGGCGCCTGCAGGAGCAGGTTGATCACCGCGTCGGGCACCGGCGCCGCGCTGCCGTTGGCGATGGTGATCACGATCTCGTCGTCGGAGTTCCACGCGGGCTGCCGCGGCAGCGCCATCGTCATCTCCAGCCGCCCGCTCGCGGGAGGCGTGCCCTGCTGCCGCGCGGGCGGCTGCTTCGCGTCGCCGCGGCATCCCGCCAGCGCCAGCGCGGCGAGGGCGATCCCCATCTTCGTCCGCATCATCGTCGAGAGGGCAGGTCTGAGTCTTCCGCGCGTCCGGCGAGCCCCGGTTTTGCGTGCGTCGCGCGGCGCTCTATCTTGTCGCCCTTCCCGCTCTCGCGATAGGGCGGGCCAGCGACGGAGACCGGTCACGGGACGATGGCAGACGACGGAAAGCCGCAGCGGGGGAAGGAGAACCCCACGCTCAACCGCGCCGCGCGGATGGGCGCCGCCACCGAGGACGAGCAGCTGCTGCAGTCGCCGGCGGCGCAGCCCGCGCGCGCGGTAGACTTCACCAGCTCGGACCCGTGGCGGGTGTTCCGCATCATGGGCGAGTTCGTGGAGGGGTTCGACGCGCTGGCCAGGATCGGCCCGGCGGTCACCATCTTCGGCTCGGCGCGCGTGCAGCCCGACCACGAGCAGTACGGGCTGGCGCGCGAGACGGCGCGGCTGCTGGGCGAGGCGGGGTTCAGCATCATCACCGGCGGCGGGCCGGGGATCATGGAGGCGGCCAACCGCGGCGCGCGCGACGCGGGGGTGCTGTCGGTGGGGTGCAACATCGAGCTGCCCTTCGAGCCGGCCATCAACGAGTACGTCGACGTGGCCATCAACTTCCGCTACTTCTTCGTGCGGAAGACGATGTTCGTGAAGTACGCCGAGGCCTTCGTGATCTTCCCCGGCGGCTTCGGCACGCTCGACGAGCTGAGCGAGGCGCTGACGCTGATCCAGACCGGGAAGATCCGCGACTTCCCGGTGGTGCTCTACGGATCGGGCTACTGGCAGGGCTTCCTGGACTGGATCAAGGGCACGCTGCTGGACGAGGGGAAGATCTCCCCCGAGGACCTCGACCTGATGGTGGTCACCGACAGCCCCGAGGAAGTCTGCCGCATCGTGCTGGAGCGCAGCGGCAGCGTCCTCGACGGCGCGGCACGCGGGGTGGTGCCCGAGAACCCGGAGCGCCACGGGCTGATCAAGCGGAAAGCCGCGCAGAAGCCATCCGTCGAGGAGAAGCCGGCGGCGGCGGACCCCGGATCACCCGCGGAGCCGCACAAGGCGGACGCACAGTAGGCCGGGCGTTGGCCTGGGCGATTTCATCGCCCCGAACGGTGTCATCCTGAGGGAGCCCGTGCACCGATCTCTCGACCGCGCCGAATCCAGTGGGCGACCGAAGGATCTAGCCGACGCGGGCAGAAAGTCCGTCCGGACGAGCAGGCTTCTGCGCGGGGACAAGTAGATCCTTCGGTCGGCGCCGTAGATCGGTGTTCACGCGGATTCGGTGCGGCGCCTCCCTCAGGATGACATCTGACGGGGGTCTCCGTCGCCGGGCATGGATGGCGGACGCATTGTAACTTCCAGCGTAACTACGGGTGAGGCAGATGGCGCAGAGCCGGTATCTGAGCGGAAAGCGGATCGAGCCGACGAAGATCGGGCCGGGACTGACGGTCACCGATCTCGTGGACGGGACATTCCAGGCGTACAACGCGGCGCGGCTTCGTGAGGGTTGCCATCTCCTCACCAGGAAGATGCTGGAGGAGGATGTCACCGTCGGGCTGACGATGACGGGCGCGCTCACGCCGGCCGGGCTGGGGATGAGCAGCGTCATCCCGCTGATCGAGGCCGGGTTCGTCGACTGGATCATCTCCACCGGCGCCAACCTCTACCACGACACGCACTTCGGCATCGGGCTGGAGCTGCGGCAGGGCTCGCCGCAGATCTCCGACACCGTGCTGCGCGAGGAAGAGGTCGTGCGCATCTACGACATCTTCTTCGACTACTCGGTGCTCCTCGACACCGACGCCTTCTTCCGCCAGATCATCGCCTCGGACGAGTTCCAGCGGCCCATGTCGACCGCCGAGTTCCACTTCCTCTGCGGCAAGTACATCTCCGCGCGCGAGCAGGAGCTGGGGATCGGGCGCAAGTCGCTGCTGGCGGCCGCGTACGAGCACGCGGTGCCCATCTACACCTCGTCGCCGGGCGACTCGTCGATCGGGATGAACGTGGCCGCCAAGGCGCTGCAGGGAAACAGGCTGATGTTCGACGTCAACGCCGACGTCAACGAGACCGCGTCCATCGTGCTCGACGCCAAGCGCTCCGGTGGCAAGAGCGCGATCTGGATCCTGGGCGGCGGCAGCCCCAAGAACTTCGCGCTGCAGACCGAGCCGCAGATCCAGGAGGTGATGGGGATCGACGAGCGCGGCCACGACTATTTCCTGCAGGTGACCGACGCGCGCCCCGACACCGGCGGCCTTTCCGGCGCCACCCCCGCCGAAGCCGTCAGCTGGGGGAAGATCGACCCCGACAAGCTCCCCGACGCGGTGGTCTGCTACCTCGATTCCACTGTGGCGCTGCCGATCCTGGCCGCATACGCGCTCGACAACCACGCCCCGCGCACCCCGCGGCGCCTGTTCGAGCGCCGCGAGGAGATGATGGCGCGCATCCTGGAGGAGTACGAGCGCTCCGAGCGAAACGAGTCCGCGCAGGAAACCGCCCGCGAGCACGCCGCCCACAGCGGCCACATGCTCGAGCGGGATCGATAGCACCCACCGAATCCGGGAGAGCCGCAAAGGACACTGAGAGAACAGAGATGTTTCTCCCTGTCCTCTGCGGCTCTTCCCCTTCTTCAGAAACCGGATTCCACGGATATTCTCTCCGGACCCGCGATCCGGAGAGTGACCATGCCGAGAGATATCGAACCCGAGTATTGTGATCTGCCGATCGAAGTCGTTCGGGAGATGTCGGGCGAAGAGCGCATTCGCATCGCCTTCGAGCTGACGAACAGGATGCGCCGGAAGGTCTGGGAGAGGGTCTGCGAAGAGCACCCGGACTGGCCGATGTGGCAGAAGAAGGTCGAGTTCATGCGATGGTTCTTCGATCCCGAGCCGCTGCCGGAGGGATTCGAACAAGCCTTGCGCGCACGCGCCGACATCGATTCCCCCTGGTTCTAACGCTGGACACACGCCTGGTCCCCGCCTCCCCGAGATGAGCGACACCGTGCGGCAGTGGCTGCGCGATCCGGAGAAGTGGCTCCAGCTGCTGACGCTGGTCGGCGGCCTGACCGCGTTCGGGATCGGGCTGCACGAGTACCGCCAGGAGCAGCGCTGGAAGCGGCTTGAATACTTCACGCAGCTGCTGCAGTCCGTGGAGGCCGAGCCGGAGGTGCGCGGCGCGCTGGCGATGCTGGAGTACAACCAGCCGCGCGTCTGCGCGCACGACGGCGAGGCGCCGCGCTGCTTCGTGGCCACCGACAGCCTCCTCCTCGCCGCGCTCGACGGCGCGATGCGCAACCGGGCGCTCTCTCCCGACGAGCACCAGGTGATCTACTCGCTCGACCGGCTGCTGACGACGCTGGACCGGCTGGAGTACCTGCAGGCGCAGGGCTTCGTGGAGGAGGAAGTGCGTCATCCCACGGCAGCGTACTGGATCTCGCTGATCGGCGACCGCCGCAACCGAGCGAAGCCCGCCGCCGTCCGCGCGAAGCTCTGCGAGTACGTGCGCTACTTCGAGTACGAGGGCGCGCTGCGGCTGATCGCCCGCTACACGCCGCCGCGCGACCTCATCCGCGAATGCGCCGTGGACGGCTCGCGGGCCCATGACGGCAGCAACGAGCGATGAGCCAGATCGTCGTCGCTATCCCCGGACCCTGGAGGGACCGGTCCGAGTTGATGCAGGCGCTCGCGCGGGTGGACAGGGATCACATGTTCGCCTACCGCACCTTCTTCGAGCAGAGCACGAACACGTCGTGCGAGTTCGACCTCTATCCGCACGAGCCCGAGCTGCGCGGGACGTTCGAGATCTCCGGGCAGGGGAGATTCTCCCGGGAGGAGCTGGACCTGCTCGGATCCTACGCCTCCGCCGCCTGCCTGACCTTCGACGATCCCGGCTACGAGAACGCCCGCACCGCGGCCCGCTTCGCCAAGGTGCTGCTGGAGGCCGGCGGATTCGCGGTGAAGGTGGACTCGGGCGGCGTGGCGCACACCCGCGAGCGCTGGCTGCGCGACTGGGATTCCGACGACCCGTGGACGATCTACTCGCTCTTCGTCGTGCTCGTCGGCGGCGATGGGCTGGTCTATTCCTGCGGGATGCACAACTTCGCGCTGCCGGACGCGGCCGTGCCCGAGTCGCTCGGCGACGAGGCCGGGATCCAGCTGCTCAACGTCTTCAACGTGTACCAGCTGACCGAGTCGCCCGAGCTGGCCACGGGCCACACCTTCAGCGCCGACGCCGACGCGCCGCGCTTCCGGCTGCGGCACGGCCCGTACGCCGACGGCTACGATCCCGAGTCTCCGCTCTACAATCCGTACGGGATGTGGTCGCTGGAGCCCGCCGACCCGCCTCCGCCGCGCCGCCGCTGGAGCTTCCGCCGCCGCTGACGGCGCCGATCTCGTCCAATCCCCGCACTTTCGCACTTTCGCACTTTCGCACTTTCGCACTTTCGCACTTTCGCACTTTCGCACTTTCGCACTTTCGCACTTTCGCACTTTCGCACTTTCGCACTTTCGCACTTTCGCACTTTTGCACCTCCGCACTCGTCATGGACTTCCCCCGCCTGACCCGCTATCTGGCCGACCTCGCGGCGCACAACGAAAAGCCGTGGTTCGAGGCCAATCGCGCCGAGTACCAGGCGCTCCGCGACGAATTCCACGCGTACGTGGCGCGGGTGATCGCGGGGATCGCGGAGTGGGACGATTCGGTGCGGTGGGTGGACCCGAAGGACTGCATCTTCCGCATCTACCGCGACGTACGCTTCAGCCGCGACAAGACGCCGTACAAGACCACCTTCTCCGCCGCCATCAGCGAGCAGGGGCGCCGCGGCGTGCGGCCGGCTACTACTTCCACGTCGACGGGAAGGGGACGATGCTGATCGCCGGCGGCGTGTACATGCCGCCGCCGGAGGTGGTCACGCTCGTCCGCGAGCACGTCGCCGACGATCCCGAGCGGCTGGCGGAGATCCTGGACGCGCCCGCGTTCAAGGCCGCGTTCGGCGGGCTGTGGGACGGCCACTCGCTGAAGCGCCCGCCCGCCGGCTACGCGCCCGATGCGCCGCTGATCGGCGTCATCAAGCTCAAGAGCTTCATCGTGGAGTGCGAGCGCGACGTCTCGGCCGAGACGGGCGACATCCTGCCGTGGATGCTCGAAACCTTTCGCGCCATGCATCCGTTCCTCGTCTGGCTGGGCGACGCGCTCGCCGGCTACGTCGAGCCGGTCCCCCGGCGGCGCACCTGATCTCCCCGAATCTTTGGATGATGAACCCCACCGCACCCGGAGCCGACGCGTGAACCTCGCCTCCGCGCGCGTGGGGATGGCCGCGCTGCGCGTGAACCCGCTGCGCACCGCGCTCTCCACCCTGGGCGTGGTGATCGGCGTCGCCTCGATCGTGGCGGTGCTGTCGCTGGGCGACGGGATGGAGGCGCTGATGCGCGACCAGATCGCGGGGACGACGGCGCTGCAGAACGTCTTCGTCGCGCCTGTCACCCACGACACCGTCGACGGCATCCCCGTCGCGCGCGAGCGGATCACCCTCTTCTCCAACGAGGATGTCCGCGATGTGTCGCGGCGCATCCCCGGCCTGTCCGGCGCGGCGGTGACGTACAGCGGCACGACGATGCTGGACGCGCCGCCGGGCGCCCGCCCGCGCGCGGCACGCGTGACCGCCGCCACCGCGAGCACCGCGGCGATGTTCGGGATCGAGCTCGGCGCCGGCCGCTTCTTCACCGACGCGGAGGTGGCGGCGGACGCTCCCGTCGCCGTCGTCTCTTGGAACACCGCGCAGGCGATCGCGCCCGGCGCATCGCCCAATGCCGCACTCGGGCGGACGGTGTCGCTGCGGGGGACAGCGCTGCGCGTGGTCGGCGTGGTCGCGCGCGACACGCTGGCCCGCGGGCTGGGCGTGCACGTGCCGCTGGGGATGGGACCGCGCGTGATGACGGCGGCCGAGGCGGCGGGTCCGCGCATGCTGGTGCTGAAGGCGGCGAAGGTCGAGCGGGTGGATTCCGTCCGTGTCGCGACGGAGGCGTGGCTCGACCGGCGCTTCGGCGGCGCGGCGAAGAACTTCCGGCTGCACACCTACCGCGAGCGCGCCGAGCAGGCCAGCCGCGCGTTCCTGCTCTTCAAGGTGTTCATGGGCGCCATCGCCGGCATCTCGCTGCTGGTGGGCGGGATCGGGATCACCAACGTGCTGCTGGCGTCCGTCACCGAGCGCACGCGCGAGATCGGCATCCGCAAGGCGGTGGGCGCGCGCCGGCGCGACATCGTCGTGCAGTTCCTCTCCGAGGCCGTTGCCATCACCGGCTCGGGGAGCCTGCTCGGGCTGCTGCTGGGCGTCGGCGCCGCGTTCGGCATCACCGCGGGGATGCGCGCGACGCTCAAGGCCCCGATCTACGCCGGACTATCGCTCTCGACGATGCTGGTGGCGGCGCTGTCGGCCATCGTCGTCGGTCTCACCTTCGGCACCTATCCCGCGCTCCGCGCCGCGCGCCTCTCCCCCATCGACGCCATCCGCCACGAGTAGGAACTGCAGGGGACAGAGGACAGCAGGAGCTCGACGCGCCCACATCCGACGTCATCCTGAGGCCCAGAGTGTGTCAGAACTCTGGCGGGCGGCTTGTTTACTCTGTACACTATATGTATCCTCGCTGACGTCAGGCCTTCGTTGCTGGAGGGATGGTGAGCGGATACAGGATTGGAGCGGACCGCGG
>DASUYB010000127.1 GCA_036377595.1 Longimicrobium sp.
GTGCGTTGGCACTCGCGCACTTCCGCATTTCGGTCACAACCCCCGGGGTGGATCGGGTGTCCAAGGAAGGGCGAGGCGCGCGTTGATCTCTACGTGCGGATGACGAGCGGCTGCCCGTCTACCGGAATCCCGGCTCCTTGACCATCTTTCACTCGCGTGCCGATTCCGGCGCTTCGCGGCGCAGATCCCACCGCTCGCCGTGGAAGAGTTGGCGCCGGGCTCCCTTGGGACCCAGGATTCACCACACCGCGCCGCTGTTCTGGAACGGGCGTTCCTCTTGCGTGTACGCCTGAGGGCGGCCGGAAGTCCGCGCACCGCAACGCAGTACACCAAACGCGCACGCCACGGATGGACGATCCCCAGACCGACACGCCCGTGCTCGTCCCCGAGCCGCGCCGCCTGCGCCTTTCGGCCGAGCGCGTGGACAGCGAGCGCCGCAAGACCGCCGACGAGACGCGCGGGTCCATCTCCACCGGGCGGTGGATGTGGGAGTGGACCAAGGCCATCTCCACGGCCATCCTGCTCTTCCTGGTGATCCGCACCTTCCTGTTCGAGGCGTTCAAGATCCCCACCGGCAGCATGGAGGGAACGCTGCTGGTGGGCGACTTCCTGCTGGTGAACAAGGCCGTGTACGGCGCCGAGGTGCCGTACACGCACGCCCGCCTCCCCGCCTTCAGCGCGCCCCGGCGCGGCGACGTGATCGTGTTCCTGCCGCCGCACGACCCGCACAAGAACTACGTCAAGCGCATCGTGGGCGCCCCAGGCGACACGCTGGAGATGCGCGACAAGGTGCTGTACCTGGACGGCCGCGCGCAGACCGAGCCCTTCACCCGCCACACCGATCCCCTCAGCGATCCCTCGCGCGAGGAGATGCTCTGGCAGTTCCAGTACCTGGTGCGCCGCCCCGCGCACTGGAGCGAGTACCACCCCACGCGCGACACCTGGGGCCCGCTGGTCGTCCCCCCCGGCAAGTACTTCGTGCTGGGCGACAACCGCGACAACTCCGAGGACTCGCGCTTCTGGGGCTTCGTCGACGCCGAAGCCATCAAGGGGCGCCCGATGTTCGTGTACTACTCGTTCGAGACCGACATCACCCGCACCTTCACCTGGCTCACCGGGGTGCGCTGGGGCCGCATCGGCGAAGTGGTGCGCTGAATTCCGGAACCCGCGTCCATCGAATCTCCCGGCAGTCTTAATGAAAGGCTGCCGGGTGATTCGTTTGCGGGAGGTGGGCGCCACGCGGGCGGAAGTGAAAGTAGCGTATGGGGATACATCTGTTCCATGCGCATGGGCGGCCGCTTCGGTGCGGGCCGTAAAAAGCGTCCGAGGGGGGGTTGACACCCCGAAACAGGTCTGTCATACTCCAGCCGTGGCCCCAGTTCCGAAGGACCCGTTCCCTCCTCTTCCTTCGTGAGTTCCGCGGCGCCCTCGAATCGATGAACCGGTTCACTGCCGCCGCCAGCCCCGCTACGCTTTCCGGACCCTGCCGCGCACCGCGGTTCCCGCATTTCCGCTGAACCGGAGCCTTCCGATGTCGTTCAGCCCCGCCAAGAAGATCGCCGCAGAATCCGAGTCACTGGACCAGTACCTCCGCGAGATCAGCGCGTATCCGCTGATCGACCGCGACGAAGAGGCACGCCTGGCCCGCCGCATCCGCGACGGCGACACCGAGTCGCTGGAAACGCTGGTGCGCTCGAACCTGCGCTTCGTGGTGGCGGTGGCCAAGAAGTACCAGAACCAGGGCGTGTCGCTGGCCGACCTGATCAACGAGGGGAACATCGGGCTGATCCGCGCGGCGCGGAAGTTCGACGAGACCAAGGGGATCAAGTTCATCTCCTACGCGGTGTGGTGGATCCGCCAGGCCATCCTGCAGGCGCTGGCCGAGCAGAGCCGCATCGTGCGCGTCCCCCTCTCGCGCGCGGGCACGGTGCACCGCATCGGCCGCCGCTCGAGCGCCATGACGCAGGAGCTGGGGCGCGAGCCCACGCTGCAGGAGATCGCGGTGGAGCTGGAGGTGCCCGAGGACGAGATCAGCCACGCGCTGGCCATGAGCCAGGTGTACCTCTCCCTCGACGCCCCGCTGGTCCCCGGCGAAGACGGGCAGCTCCTCGACTATCTCTCCGACCAGTTCTCTCCCGGCCCCGACGACGACGTCTACGAGCACGCGCTGAAGCGCACCATCGAGGACGCGCTCGGCACGCTCACCGAGCGCGAGGCCAAGGTGCTGCGCCTGTACTTCGGCCTGGGCGACACCGAGCCCATGACGCTGGAGCAGATCGGCGAGAGCTTCGGCATCACCCGCGAGCGCGTGCGGCAGATCAAGGAGAAGGCGCTGCTGCGCCTCCGCCACCAGTCCCGCGCCCGCTTCCTGGAGACCTTCCTGACCTGAATCCAGGATGGCAAGACTCGGGAAGATGGTAAAGAACGGATGATTCTATTGCGGTTCCGGCTCGCTCCGGGACCGCAATTTCTTTGCATCACGCGATGTCCGTCAGACGGCCTGAAGCCATAGCACAACCAAGGGAAGAGCACTCGGCACTCTCCTTCGGTTGCCGCGTGCATCCCTCTTGCGCCGGACCCCGGCCGCGCGCGGAGGGTACCACATCCGCACACACACGACCCACGGGGAGCGCACGACGGCCGCGGCGCTCCCGGAAAGCTTCCCGATGACGAAGATCCGCATCCTCCTCCCCACCCTCCTCTCGCTCGCGACGCCGCTGGCGGCGCAGGGCGGGAGCGTGGACCAGGGCACCTTCCGCGTCTACGTGGAAGGGCACGAGGTGGGGACCGAGGAGTTCACCATCACGCAGTCCGGCACCGGCGGCGCCGCGGTCACCCTGGCCAGCGGCCGCGTGGACCTCCGCCTCCCCACCGGCAGCCTGCGCCTGCAGCCGCGGCTGCGCGCCCAGGGCGTGGCCGCCGACCCCGCGCAGTACCAGGTGGACGTCAGCGGCGACGCGCCGCAGCGCATCGTGGGGAACATCGGCTCGGGCCGGGTCAGCGCGCGCGTGGTCACCGCCGCCGGCGAGCAGCTGCGCGAGTACGTGGCCACCGCCGGCGCCGTGGTGCTCGACGACGCGGTGGCGCACCACTACTACTTCCTGGCGCAGCGCACCCACGCCGGCCGCGTTCCCGTCATCGTTCCCCGCGAGAGCCGGCAGGTGATGGCCACGGTGTCGAACCGCGGCGAGGAAAGCGTGCAGGTGGCGGGGAAGACCGCGCGCCTCTTCCACCTGGTGGTGCAGCCGCAGGGCGGCGTGCAGACCGACGTGTGGGTCGACGCGCTCAACCGCGTGATCCGCGTGGAGATCCCCGCGCGGCAGTACCTGGCCGTGCGCACCGAGCTTCCCAGCTGAACCGTCACCACCGACGGCCATGAAGGACAGGAGGACACGGGGCGCGCCTGCTCCGTGTCCTCCGCTGCCTGGGGAGAGCAACATCCGGCATCAAACGAACGAACGACGTTCGGCCTCCGCCGCGGCGGGCGGGAGAGGCGCCCCTTAATCGTCGTTTCATCCGAAACCCATCGCAATCCTAGGCTTACGCCTGCCCGTCCCGACCCCCGGACGGTTTACAGGGACTGCGCGGAACGTTAGATTCACCGCTTCGTCCCGCGTCGGCAACACTCGTTGCTCGACCTCTCATTCCGGCTCAAAACGCACTCCGATGAACGCTCCCGTCACGGAGACCGTCGCCGCGCCGGCGCCCGGCGCGCCTCCGCCGCCCGCCCCGCTGGCGTCGCGGATCGCCGACACCTTCTTCACGCCCACGCGCGTGTTCGAGCAGTTCCGCGACGGCAGCGCGCCGTGGATCGGGCCGGTGCTGGTGTCGGTGGCGGTGCTGGTGCTGCTGGTGGCGCTCAGGCCGCTGTTCATCTCCAACCGCCAGTTCGCCGAGTTCTTCCTGCAGAAGGCGGCGGAGATGGGGCAGCAGAACCTTCCCTCGGTCGACGAGATGGAGGCGAGGGTGTGGCTGCAGGTGGGGATCGGCGCGTTCGCGGGCGTTTTCTGGCTGGTGATCCGCCCGCTGCTGGTGGGCGCGATCCTGGCGGCGCTCTACGGGCTGCTGCTGGGCGGCCGCGCGCCCTACCGCTCGTACGTGGCCGTGGCCAGCCACGCGCTGCTCGTGTCCACCCTGGGCTTCCTGGTGGTGGGCGCGCTGCAGTTCGCCACCGGCCGGGTGGACCTGGCGCTCGACGCCTCGCTCCTGCTGGGGCCCGACGCCAGGGGCGTGGCCGCCTCGGTGCTGCGCGCCGTCACCCCGTTCTCGCTGTGGGCCACCGCGCTGCTGGCGCTGGGCGGCGCCACGATCAATCGCAAGACCGGCTGGCTGGGCGCGGCGTCGCTGCTGCTGGCCATGCAGCTGGCGCTGGCCGCGGCCGGCGGGCTGATCATGCAGATGATGGCCGCGAAGGCGGGCGGCTCCTGACCGCGACAGGCTCGTAACGGTTGAAACTTTCCGCGGAGGGCCTCGTACGGGGCCCGGGCGGGCCACGGCCCCCCACCGCGGCACCTGCAGAACCCCGACACCCACGATGCTCATGAGCACCCGGCGCGCGGCCTCGGCCGCACTCCTCATCGCGCTGGCCGCGGCGCATTCCGCGGCCGCCCAGCAGCAGACCCCGCAGCGCGCGCGGCCCACGCCCACCCCGCCGCCCCCGGCGCCGGTGCAGGCGGCGCCGTCGGGCCCGCCGCTCAGCATCGAGCAGGCGGTGGCCCTGGCGCAGGAAGGCAACCCCGACCTGCTGCAGCAGCGCAACGACACCCGCACCGCCCGCGCCGCCGTGCGCGAGTCGCGGCTCGACTTCCTTCCCTCGGCCAGCCTGTCGGGCGGGCTGGGCTACACCGCGCCCGGCGAGCAGCGCTTCGGCTCGGTGCAGCTGCTGCAGAGCTCGCCGGCGTACTACTCATCGTACTACTCGCTGGACCTGAGCTACCAGCTGTCGGGCGCCAAGCTGATGCAGCCCGCCGTGGCGCGCGCGCAGGAGCGGGCCACCCGGCAGCGGGTGACCGGCTACGAGGCCAACCTGGTGAGCACCGTGCGCCAGAGCTACCTCTCCAGCCTGCAGGCGTGGGAGCAGGCGCAGCAGGCCGAGCGCGAGGTGGCGCGCACGCAGGAGCACGAGCGGCTGGCCCGCGCCCGGCTCGAGGTGGGCGCCGGCACGCCGCTGGACCTGCGCCGCGCCGAGGTGCAGCGCGGCCAGGCCGAGGTGAACCTGCTGCAGCGCCGCAACGACTACCAGACCTCGCTCCTGCGCCTGGGCCAGTCGATCGGCCGCGAGCTGCCGGCCGACACCCGGCTGTCGAGCACCTTCGGGCTGTTCGAGCCGAAGTGGACGGTGGACGAGCTGGAGCAGATGGCGCTGGGCGGCAACCCCAACCTCCTGGCCGCGCGGGCGACGGCCGAGGCGGCGCGCACCGGCGTGCGGGCGGCGCGGACGCAGTACCTTCCCTCGCTCAGCATGAGCGTGGGGTACCGCGGCTCGGTGTACTCGGCCAGCGACCTGAGCTCGTTCTACACCTCGGCGCTGCAGAGCACGGCCGCCAGCTTCCAGTCGTGCAACTACAACAACCAGGTGGGCGCGCTGATCGGCGCCGCGCCGCAGGACTGCTCGCGCTTCGACGTGAACGACCCCGCGGTGGCCGAGCAGGTGCGCCAGGGCGTGCGCGCCTCGAACCCCGCCTTCCCCTTCGGCTTCCGCACCCAGCCGCTGCAGGCCACGCTCTCGCTGTCGCTGCCGCTGTTCAACGGCTACGCGCGCGAGCGGCAGGTCGAGGAGGCGCGGGTGCAGGCGGAGGACGCGGAGCTGACGGTGCGCTCGCAGGAGCTGAAGCTGCGCACCGACCTGGGCGCGGCGCTGCTGGCGGTGCAGACCGCCTTCCGCGCGGCCCAGCTGCAGGAGCAGGTGGTGGAGCGGGCCACCGAGGAGCTGCGCCTGGCGCGGGAGCGCTTCCGCTTCGGCGTGGCCAGCTCGGTGGAGGTGACCGACGCGCAGACCTCGCTGGCCGAGAGCGAGCAGGCGCGCATCGACGCCGTGTACAACTACCACAAGTCGCTGGCCGCGCTCGAGGCTCTGGTGGGCCGCCCGCTGCGCCAGCCGTGACCGACTGACCGGTGACCAAGATGAAGAAGCTGCTGATCGCCCTGGGGGTGGTGCTGGCAGTGGGCGTGCTGGCGGCGCTGGCGGTGAACGGGAAGGGGAAGGGCGCCGGGCGCGAGGTGCGCACCGAGAAGGTGGGGCGCCGCGACCTGGTCGCGATCGTCACCGCCAGCGGCAAGGTGGAGCCCAAGCGCAAGGTCGACATCTCGGCCGACATCCCGGGCCGGGTGATCCAGCTGGCGGTGGAGGAGGGCCAGTGGGTGAACCGGGGCGACCTGCTGCTGCGCCTCGACCCCAGCCAGTACGAGGCCGCGGTGCGCCAGGCCGAGGCCGGCGTGGCGCAGGCCCGCGCCCGCGAGGCCGAGGCGCGCGCGCAGCTGCTGAAGGCGCAGGGCGACCAGCGCCGCGCCGAGCAGCTGGCACAGGGGCGCGACCTGATCGCCGCGCAGGAGGTCGACAACGCGCGCACCCAGGCGCAGGTGGCCCAGGCGTCGCTGCAGGGCGCGCGCTTCGCCGTGCAGCAGGCGCAGGCCACGCTCTCGCAGTCGCGCGACAACCTGCGCAAGACCACGATCGTGGCGCCGATGAGCGGGCGGGTCACCCGGCTGAACATCCACGAGGGCGAGACGGCCATCATCGGCACCATGAACAACCCCGGCTCGCTCCTGCTGACCGTGGCCGACCTGGGGGTGATGGAGGCCAAGGTCAAGGTCGACGAGACCGAGGTCCCCCGCATCGCCGTGGGCGACAGCGCGGTGCTGCGCATCGACGCCTTCCCCGGGCAGAAGTTTACCGGGAAGGTCACGCGGATCGGCAACAGCGCGGCCCAGCAGAGCGGCCTGGCCTCCAGCACCGGTTCGGGGGGCGAGCAGTCGGTGGACTTCGAGGTGGTGATCACCCTCGACCATCCCCCGGCGGAGCTGCGGCCGGACCTGTCGGCGACGGCCGACATCGTCACCGACACGCGCACGAAGGCGCTCTCCGTGCCCATCCTGGCGGTGACCGTGCGCGACCGCGAGGGGAAGAAGTTCAAGGGCGAGCAGCAGGACGCGGCGCAGGCCGCCCCCGAGCAGGGCGGCGACTCGCACCGCCGCTCCGACGAGGTGGAGGGCGTGTTCGTCCTCCGCGCGGGCAAGGCGGCGTGGGTGCCGGTGGAGGTGGGCGTGGCCGGCGAGCAGTACTTCGAGGTGAAGAGCGGGCTGAAGGAGGGCGACGAGGTGGTCTCCGGCCCCTTCGAGGCCATCCGCGAGCTCGAGGCCGACGCGCCGATCCACGCCGCGCCGCCGCAGACGGGCGCGCGCCGCGGGGCCCGGAGCGGGCGATGAGCACCGCCCTGGAAACCGGTGGCGACGCGCCCGTGATCCAGGTCCGCGGGCTGCAGAAGCACTTCGAGGTGGGCGCCGAGACGGTGCGGGCGCTGCGCGGGGTGGACCTGGTGATCCACCGCAACGAGTACGTGGCCATCATGGGGCCGTCGGGGTCGGGGAAGTCGACCTTCATGAACCTGATCGGCTGCCTCGACACCCCCACCGCGGGCGAGTACGTGCTGAACGGCCACGCGGTGGCGGGGATGGACGACGACGCGCTGGCGCGCGTGCGCAACCGCGAGATCGGCTTCGTCTTCCAGACCTTCAACCTCCTCCCCCGCTCCACCGCGCTGGAGAACGTGGAGCTGCCGCTGGTCTACGGCGGGCTGCACAAGAAGGAGCGGCGCCAGCGGGCCATCGACGCGCTGAAGGCGGTGGACCTGGGCGACCGGCTGGACCACCGCCCCAACCAGCTCTCCGGCGGGCAGCGGCAGCGCGTGGCCATCGCCCGCGCGCTGGTCACGCGGCCGTCGATCATCCTGGCCGACGAGCCCACGGGCAACCTGGACTCGCGCACCAGCGAGGAGATCATGGGGCTGTTCGCGCGGCTCCACGACGAGGGGCAGACCATCATCATGGTCACCCACGAGCCCGACATCGCCGCGCACGCCGAGCGCGTGGTGATGCTGCGCGACGGGGTGATCGAGAGCGACCGCCCGCAGGTGCCCGTCCCCGCCGGGACGGAGTGGGGGACGCACCGCGCGGCCGAGACGCCGGCCGCCGCGGCGGTGGCGGAGGCCTGAGGAGACGTCGGGATGGAGATCCGCGAGGCGGTGGTCATCGCGCTGGCGATGATCCGGGCCAACAAGCTGCGGGCCTTCTTCACGGTGCTGGGCACCGTGGTGGGCGTGACCTTCCTGATCGCGGTGATCACCGTGCTGAAGGGGATGGACGCCTACATGAAGGAGGACTTCGCGGGAAAGATGTTCGGCTTCAACACCGTCACCGTGCGCCGCATCCCCCAGGAGGAGGGGTTCAACGACGACACCCGGCGGCGCGCCTGGCTGCGCCGCCCGCGCCTGCAGGTGGCCGACGCCGAGTGGCTGCGCGAGCGCGTGCGCACGCCGGGGATGCTGGCCTACAACTCGTCGGGCGTGGCGCCGGTGGGGAACGCGCGCGGGAAGTCGGTGAAGAACGCGTGGATCGTGGGCTCGTCCGCGTCCTTCTTCCGCATCCGCGACTTCGAGGTGGCCGACGGGCGTCCCTTCTCCGAGCAGGAAGCGGATCGGGGGACGCCCGTCGTGGTCCTGGGGCACGACGTGGTGCAGCGCCTCTTCCCCGGCGTGAACCCGGTGGGGAAGACGGTGCGGCTGGCCGGCTTCCCCTACCGGGTGATCGGCGTGCTCGAGAAGCAGGGGACGGTGTTCGGCCAGTCGGTCGACAACTTCGTCGTCGCTCCCTTCCGCTCGCCCATCAACGGCTCCATCTACCGCCACAACGTGGCCGAGGAGATCTCGTTCAAGGTGCCCAACCAGACGCTGGTGCCGGTGGCCATGAACGAGATGGAGGGGCTGATGCGCATCCGCCACCGCCTGCGGCCGGGGGTGGAGAGCGACTTCGCGGTGGAGACGAGCGAGTCGGTGCTGGGCTTCTGGAACAAGATCTCCTCCTTCCTGATCATCGCCCTCCCCTTCCTGGTCGGCGTCTCGCTCGTCGTGGGCGCGGTGGTGATCATGAACATCATGCTGGTGTCGGTGAGCGAGCGGACGCGGGAGATCGGGGTGCGCAAGAGCCTGGGCGCGCGCCGCCGCGACATCCTCATGCAGTTCATCATCGAGGCGGGGACGCTTTCCGGCGCCGGCGGGGTGATCGGGATCCTTCTCGGCCTCGGGCTGGCCGCGCTGGTGACGGCGGTGTCGCCGCTGCCGGCGCGGGTGTCGCCCGCGTCGATCGGGCTGGGGCTGGCGCTGGGCGTGGGCGTGGGCCTCGCCGCGGGCGTGTATCCCGCGTGGCGGGCGGCTCGGCTCGACCCGATCGTGGCTTTGAGGAGCGAGTGACGAGATGAATCTCACTTCGACCTTCGAAGGGGTAGGGATCGCGCTCGACGCGCTGCGCTCCAACAAGGTGCGCGCGGTCCTCACCATCCTGGGGATCGTGATCGGCGTGACGGTGGTGATCACCATGGCGGCGGCCATCGGCGGCTTCCGCGCCACCATCCTCGAGCAGGTGGAGTCGATCGGCCCCAAGAACTTCATCGTCAACCGCTTCGACAACACCGCCATCATCGTCGACGACGGCACGGGAAAGCCGCCGTGGGCCGGGAAGCCGCCGATCACCTTCGCCGAGGCGGAGGAGATCTCCCGCCTGCCCGCCGTACACGCCGTCGCCTCCGCGATCGACACCAACGGCGACGTGAAGGCGGCCGGGCGCAACGTGCCGAACGTGCCGGTGCTGGGGCGCGGGTGGCGCTGGGTGGAGTACATCGAGGGCGAGTTCCTGCGCGGCCGCAACTACGTGGAGAGCGACGAGCGGCACGCGGCGCCGGTGGCGGTGCTTTCCGACCACCTGGCCGAGCAGCTGTTCGGGCAGCGCGACCCGGTGGGGCGGCAGGTGAAGATCGGCAGCACGGTGCTGACGGTGGTGGGCGTGTTCAAGCAGACGCCCAACCTCTTCTCCAGCCAGTTCAAGGACTGGGTGATCACCCCCGCCGAGACGCTGCACCGGCGGCTGGGCGTGACCACCGACTTCATGTCGCTGCTGGTGGTGACGTCGTCGGGCGCCACACAGGCCGAGGCCATGGACCAGGTGACGGCGGCGCTGCGCACCTCGCGCGGGCTGCGCCCCGGGCAGGACAACACCTTCGCGCTGACCAAGCCCACGCAGTTCGCCGACCTGTTCAACAAGGTCACCGGCGTGTTCTTCGTGGTGATGCTGGTGCTGTCGGGGATCGGGCTGATCGTGGGCGGCGTGGGGGTGGTGGGGATCATGATGATCTCGGTGACCGAGCGCACCCGCGAGATCGGCGTGCGCAAGGCGCTGGGCGCCACCCGGCGCGAGATCCTCTGGCAGTTCCTGGTCGAGTCGGTGACGGTGACGGTCATCGGCGGGGGGATCGGGATCCTGCTGGCCAGCTTCTTCGCCTGGGTGCTGCGCACGGTGACGCCCGTGCCCGCCGAGGTGCCGGCGTGGGCCGTGGCCGCGTCGCTGGGGATGGCGGCGTTCGCGGGGATCGTCTTCGGCCTCTACCCCGCCGCCAAGGCCGCGCGGCTCGACCCCGTGGAGTCGCTCCGCTACGAGTGACGTTCTGGGTTCGGACGTGATGAAGGGCCCCGCCCCGCCGCCGTCGTTGCGCGCGGGTCGGGGCCTCGGCATTTTCCCGCCCGCCGCCCGTCCGGACCTCACGCGGAGACGCGGAGACGCGGAGGAACTCAGCGCCGCGAGAGCGTCATCGCGCCACGCGACGGACCGTCGGAGACGCGGCGAAAGCCAGAACGACGTCATCCTGAGGCCGGCCACGCAGGATTCTCGGCTGCACCGTGACTCGCAGGCCGAAGGATCTATAGCATCGTCCGCACGACCGCCTCTTTCGTCGCGCCGATGACGGCGGCCGATGCGATCTTTCAATCCGATCCCCCAACCGATGACCGACCAGACCGAATCGCTCGCGCCGCCGGTGGACCTGCTGGCGATCGCCGCGCACCGCGACGACGTGGAGCTGCTGGTGGGCGGCACCATGGCGCGCGCCGCCGCGCAGGGGTACCGCACCGGCATCCTGGACCTGACCATGGGCGAGCGCGGCACCGATGGCAGCGCCGAGCTCCGCGGCCAGGAAGCCGACGCCGCCGCGAAGATCCTGAACGTCGTCGCCCGCCGCAACGCCGGGCTCGCCGACGCGGGGCTGGTGAACACGCCCGAGACGCGGTCGCTGGTTGCGGGCTACGTGCGCGCGTTCCGCCCGCGCGTGGTCATCCTCCCCTTCACCGCCGGCCGCCACCCCGACCACCGCATCGCCTCGCAGCTGGCGTACGACGCGTGCTTCCTGGCGGGGCTGGCCAAGTACGACGCGCCCGGCCAGGCGCACCGCCCGCACAAGCTCCTCTACGCGCTCACCTACCGAGAGGATGCGGTGAAGCCGAGCTTCGTGGTCGACATCACCGACTTCATCGAGACCAAGATGGAGGCGGTGCATTGCTACGCCTCGCAGTTCGACGGCAAGACGTGGGGCGGCGAGGTGTTCCCCGGCGGCGACCGGCCGCTGTACGACCAGGTGCGGATGCACGCCGCCCGCTACGGCGCGCTCATCCGCAAGGCCTATGGCGAGCCCTTCTACGTGGTGGAAACGATGGAGGTCGAGGACGTGGTCGCTCTCCCCGTGCGCAGCATCTGATCCGCCGCTGGCGCGTTCGGAGCGTGCACTTGTAAGGGGTATCATCCTCGAATAAATTTCTGCCGTACCCGAGGTTCAGGAGAGTGCCCGATGCCAGCACAGAAGTCCCTTCACGTGGTCCCCAGTCCGAACGGAGGCTGGAGCGTCAAGCAGTATGGTGCGCACCGGGCTTCCCGGCATTTCGATTCCAGGAGCGCGGCCATTCGCTGGGGACGGGATGCCAGCCGGAACAACGGGGCCGCGTTCTTCATCCACCGTAAGGATGGAACGGTCCAGGAGAAGACTTCTCCTGCCGGTGAAGGACATCTTTGAGCGAAACGTCTTCTCAACAGCACTTTCGACGCACAGAACCATATGAAATCAACGGCGGGCGATCCGTGATGGATCGCCCGCCGCTGGTAAGCAGGACCGGCCTCGCCGGCGCACTCACGCGGTTGCCCGCGGGTGCAAGGTTAGGGTCGCCCCCGAAGAGGTCCCACGTCTTGGAGGCGAGACCGGCCCGCTGCTAACTATATTATGCGGCGGTGGCCTGGACGCAATGCACTTCGATCAGCAGCCGCTTCCAGCTGGGCACGTCGTCGCCGCGCACGCGCAGCGCCGTGGCCGTGGCCGCGCCGCCGCGCTGCAGCCAGGGCGCCAGCCAGCTGTTGACCTCGGGCGGGAGGTGGCCCAGCGGGTCGCCGCCGGCCAGGTGCACCCACACCGCCGGGTCCTCCTCCATCGGCGGGTCGGGGATCAGCAGCAGCCGGTCGCCCTGCTCCACCTCGCGCACGTGCGCCGCCCGGTCGCCGAAGACGGTGCCGTGCACCGTGCTGCGGAAGACCGGCGGCTTCGCTTCAGGGAACTGTGGGATCATTCGGGACCTCGGGCGGGAAGTCTGCGGTTCACCCCCGAATGTATCATCGCGTACACGGCGGCTCAAGCCTTTCGTAACCGATTGTATCGATTGCAGATAGTTTGTCGCCGAGCCCGCTTCGGCGGCGTCCCGCGGAGGGAGCGGAGATGACGGAGACGGCCATCTACCTGGATTACGCGGCCTCGGCGCCGCTGCGCCCCGAGGCGCGCGAGGCCATGCTCTCCTTCCTCGACGGCCGCTGGGGGAACCCGTCCAGCATCCACCGCTTCGGGCGCGAGGCGCGCGCGGCGCTCGAGGATGCCCGCGCGCGCCTGGCGCGCGTGATCGGCGCCTCGCCGGCGGAGATCGTGTTCACCCGCGCGGGGACCGAGGCGGACGATCTGGCCATCCTCGGCCGAGCGCGGATGGTCCCCGGCGCGCCGGTCGCCGTCTCCGCCATCGAACACAAGGCGGTGCTGGCCAGCGCGCACGCCGCCGAGGCCGAGGGCGCGCCGCTCGTCCTCCTCCCCGTGGACGGCGACGGCGTGGTGCGGATGGACGCGGTCGACGCGGCGCTCGAACGGAAGCTCGCCGTCGTCTCCGTGATGTGGGCGAACAACGAGACCGGCGCGCTGCAGCCCGTCGCGGAGATCGCAGCGAGATGCCGCGCGGCCGGCGCCGTCTTCCACTCCGACGCGGTGCAGGCGCTGGGGAAGGTGCCCGTGCGCGTGGACGAGGTCCCCGCCGACCTGGTCGCGTTCAGCGCGCACAAGCTGGGCGGGCCCAAGGGGATCGGCGCGCTGTTCGTGCGCCGGGGAACGCAGCTGCGGCCGCTCCTCTTCGGCGGCGGCCAGGAGCGGGGGCTGAGGCCGGGAACGGAGGACGTCGCGGGCGCGGCCGGATTCGCCGCCGCAGCCGAGGCGGCGGAAGCGGTGCGCGAGGCGGAGATGGCGCGCATCGCCGCGCTGCGCGATAGGCTGGAGGAGGGGCTGCGCGCGCGCGTCCCCGGCCTCGCCGTGAACGCCGCCGGGGCGCCGCGCCTGCCGACGGTGAGCAACGTCTCCGTTCCCGGTGCCGACCCCGAGGCGCTGCTGGTGTCGCTGGACCTGCAGGGGATCGCCGTCTCCAGCGGCTCGGCGTGCGCGAGCGGCGCGGTGGAGCCGAGCCACGTCCTCACCGCGATGGAGATCCCCGCCGCGCTGGCCGGCCCGTCCGTGCGCTTCTCCCTCGGCTGGGGGACGACGGACGCGGAGATCGATCGCGTCCTCGACGTCTTCCCCGCGATCGCCGAGCGCGTGCGGTCGACGAACGGCTGATCGCCATCCCACTCCCATCTCCTTTATCCCCCCACCTCGCGAGGACCTGATGGCACGCAGCGCCGCGGCGACCGTGGACGAATACCTGGCCGAGCTCCCCGAGGACCGCCGCGCGGCGATCTCCGCCGTGCGCGACGTGATCGTGCGCAGCCTGCCGGAGGGATACGCCGAGGGAATGGGGTACGGGATGATCGGCTACACGGTGCCGCTGGAGCGGTATCCGCACACCTACAACCGCCAGCCGCTGGTGCTCGCGGGGCTGGCGGCGCAGAAGAACTACTACGCGCTGTACCTGATGTGCGCGTACGAGGGAAGCGAGCACGGGCGCGCCCTCCGCGACGCGTTCCGGGCGGCGGGGAAGAAGCTGGACATGGGCAAGTCGTGCATTCGCTTCCGCTCGCTCGACGACCTGCCGCTGGAGGCCATCGGCCGCATCATCGCGTCGCTGCCGCCGGACGAGTACATCCGCTGGTACGAGGCGGCGCGGCAGCGGGCGTGAGATCGGAACAACCCCGTGCCGCCGCGCCTTGCCGGGTGCGGACGCGGTGACTAGATCGTAGAAAGCGCCGCCGTACGTCTCCTCGCCGTCGCATTCCCCGCCTTCCACGCTGCACCGGATGACGAAGATCCGAGCCCTGGCCCTGCTGTCCGCCCTCGCTGGCGCGGCCGCCCCGCTGCACGCGCAGGCGCGCGCCGGGCACCTGCTGGTGGCCGCCGCGCCCGACGGCACCGCGCTGACGCTGGACTCGGCCAGCATCGGCCGCATCGGCGAGTCAGCGTACTTCGTCACCGCGGTGTACCAGTATTCGCCCGAGCTCGCGCGGCAGTACGGCTTCGACCGGCTGCTGGAGGACGAGGAGCTGGACTGCGCCGCACTGCGCGTGCGCAACAGCAGGAAGCGCGCGTTCGCCGGCGACACCGCGCTGCGGACGGTCGACCTCGAAAACACGAGCCGCGCGGACTGGGCCCCCGTGAGCGACGCCGAGGGCCCGCTGGTGCAGGCCATCTGCGCGAAGCTCGTCGGCTCGTTCGCGGCGGCGCTCCCGGTGACGCTCGACCTGCGGGACGCGGAGACGATGCCCGTGCTCACGAACCGCTCGGAAGTGGTGACCGCGCTCCAGCACAACTATCCCGCGCTGCTGCGCGACGCGGGGGTCACGGGATCGGTGGTGATTCGCATCCGGATCACCGGCGAGGGCCGCGTCGACTCCAGTGCGGTGCGGGTGGAATCGGCCACGCACGACGCGTTCGGCGCCGCGGCCGCGCACGTCGCGCAGGCCATGCGCTTCCGCCCGGCGCTCCTGCACGGCCAGCCCGTGCCCGTCTGGGCGACGCTCCCGGTCACCTTCGGGCTCGCCGACAGCAGCCCCGGGGACTTCGAGCGGCAGCCGGACCGGCCGGTGCAGCGGGGCTTCCCTCGCCCGCGCACCTCCACCGGCATCTGCACGCAGCCGCCGCCCCTGTGCTCGCCGTGATATCGCCGTCGCGAGCGAGGAACGTCGCCGCCGCGGCTGATATCGGATCGCTCTACATCTCGACCCTTCGCACTTTCCGTATCCCGAGATGAAGTCACTCGCCGTACCGATCCTGGTCGCGCTCGCCTGCGCCGCAACACCGCTCCGGGCGCAGGACGTGGTCCCGGGCACGCTGATCCCCGTCGCGCGCACGCCGGACGGGATCGTGCTGTCGCTGGATTCGGCCAGCATCGCGCGCACCGGCGACTCGACCTTCTATGCGACCGCCGTCTACGAGTTTCCCCCCGAGGTGGCGGCGCGCGCGGGCGTGGACCGGCGGTTCGAGACGCAGGAGACGGACTGCGCCGAGAGCCGCTACCGCGGCCGCGCCGTCACCTTCATGAAGGGCGACCTCCCGGTCGACGTCGAGGAGGGCGACACCACCGGGCGCGCCGAGTGGCGGCCGGTGGACATGGTCGACCTGCCCATCCACCGCGTCCTCTGCGCCAGGCTGCTCGGCTCGTTCGCGGCGCTGCCGGTGACGACGGAGATCTGGAGCGTGGAGCAGCAGCCCGAGCTGGTCAACCGCGACGCGGTGGCGCGCAGCATCGCGCGCGAGTTCCCGCCGCGCCTGCGCGACGCGGGGACGTCGGGGAACGCGATCCTGCGCTTCCGCATCGACGCCGAGGGGCGCGTGGACACCGCGTCGATGCGCGTGCTGCGCGCCACCCTCGCCGAGTTCGGCGAGGCGGCCCGGCGCGTGGCGCTGCGGATGCGCTTCCGCCCGGCGCGGCTGCGCGGCGAGCCCGTGGCCGTGTGGGTGACGCTGCCGGTGACGTTCCAGCTGATGCGCGGCTCGCCATAGCATCGCGGGACCATCATCCCATCACGACGGCAAACGCGCCGGACGGATCTCTGCGTGCGCGAGCCGGGGCGCGAGCTCGGGGCATCCAGCCGACCTGTGATCCCCGCGCCGTGCCGCACCGATCGTGCGGTTCGGGGTATCACTGCCCGTCGATCGGCGGTAAACCGGACAGCGGTGGAATGATGGAGAAGAAGACGGTCCTCGTCGCCATGTCGGGCGGCGTGGACAGCTCGGTCGCGGCGGCGCTGCTGGTGGAACAGGGCCACACCGTGATCGGGGTGACCATGAAGACGTTCTGCTACCAGGAGGCGGAGGCCGAGCTCACCGGCCCCACGCGTTCCTGCTGCGGGCTGGACGGCATCATGGACGCGAAGAGGGTGGCCGACCGGCTGGGGATCGCGCACTACGTGTTCGACGTGGAGCGCGAGTTCACCCGCGACGTGATCGACGACTTCGTGGGCGAGTACGCGGCCGGGCGCACGCCGAACCCCTGCGTGCGCTGCAACGGCAACACCAAGTTCCGCGACCTGCTGCGCCGCGGGAAGATGCTCGGCTGCGACGCCATCGCCACCGGCCACTACGCGCGCATGGGGACGGACGCCGCCGGCCGCCCCGTGCTGCTGCGCGGCGTGGACGCCAACAAGGACCAGAGCTACTTCCTCTGGGCGCTCCCCCCCGAGCTCCTGCAGCAGCTGATGTTCCCGCTGGGCGAGCTCACCAAGCCGCAGGTGCGCGAGATCGCCCGCCGGCTGGGGCTGGTGACGGCCGACAAGCCGGAGAGCATGGAGATCTGCTTCGTCCCCGACGGCAACTATCCGCGCTTCCTGGAGAAGCGGCTGGGGAGGGAGCACGCCGCGCTCTCCGCCGGCGCGCTGGTGACCACGCGGGGCGAGGTGGTCGGCGAGCACGACGGCTACGCGCGCTACACGGTGGGCCAGCGCCGGGGACTGGGCGGCGGCCGCTCGCTGCCGCTGTACGTGCTGGGCACCCGCCCCGAGCGCCGCGAAGTGGTCGTCGGCACGATGGACGAGCTGCACCGTCCCGAGGTGACCATCGGCGAGCTGAGCTGGCTCGCCGCGCCGCCGGCCGTCGGCGACGCCGTGCAGGTGCAGATCCGCCACCGCGCCCCCTCCGTCGACGCGATTGTGACGTCGATCGACGGGGATTCGATCACCCTGCGCTTCGCGAAGCCGCAGCGCGCCGTCTCCCCCGGCCAGAGCGCGGTGATGTTCGGCGGCGAGGTGGTGCTGGGCGGCGGGCGGATCGCCGCGCCCCAAGCCGCGTGACGGGCCATTCTCGCCGGACCCGCCTCCGTGCGCCCCATGAGCTCCAGCTCAGTTCAAGTAGGAGAGGATGAACTTCATCTTCTTCACGAAGTAGCTGTCTCCGCCGCCGTGATAGATGAACGTGCTCATGCACGCCCTGAGGAAGAGTGCGTCCCCCAGCGAGCAGGCGAAGCCCCCGAGGTTGATCTGCACGGACAGATGACCGTTGTGCGTGATCAGCTTGTGGACCGCGTCGTGGCCGTCTTTGGTGGGGGTGAACCGGGTCAGGTCCCTCACCCAGTGCTTCACCAGGTTCAGGTCCGAGGGGGGAACCGCGGCCAGGATCTCCTGCGTGAATAACACGTAGATGTTCAGCAGCGAGTGGTAATTGCTGGAAACCAGGCCGGTCTGGCTGGCGACCGCGGCGAACTCCTGGATGCGCGGGTGGCTCAGGATTTCGTATATCCTGGGGGCGATCGCCCCGTCGGCGCGCGCGACGCTGTTCCAACGCTTGTTGACCTGCGACGCCGCTACGAGGCTCTTGATGTCGAGATAGCCGAGGACCAGGTCGAGGATTTCCGGCGGAAGGATGATGTCGGGCACCTCGTCCACCTGGGTTTCTGCAACCATCATGGTATCCATGATTCCTCCTCGTTTTTGGTGGGGGTGACAAGAATCGACGGCAGGATTGTGAACGGCCTTCGCACCATAGCGTGGCGCGCAGGAAAGCTCAACCTTCTCGTCGTACGGAGGGCGGCACGCGGCTTCGGCGCATCGGATCGGACGGCACGGCCCGGTTTCCCGCGGGGGAGACCGGGCCGTTTCGCGTTCCGGCGATTGTGATCGGCGGCTCCGCGGCGAATATTGGTGCCGCACGGCCACGACCGGCGCGCGCGAGGGATCGTGGGCGAGCGCCTGGCATGCGGCCGCGACGCGGGGATCTCGAGCCCGGTGCGAACCGGCTGCCTCGCGGCACACGAGGCCGCGGAGCCGAAGGAGCGCCCGACCGGCGCGCCCGCTCCCGGAGGGCTCTCCGCGATTGAGCCCGCTTCATCCCCGCACCCCCTCGGCTCCCACTCTCATCGACCACCCGATGAACCACAAACGCAATCTCCTGATGTACCTGGTCGGCGGGGCATCGCTCGTGGTGCTGACCGCCGGGCTGAAGGCCGTGTCCGGCCTGCTGAACCCCATGCTGATGGCCGGCTTCCTCGCGCTGCTGCTGCAGCCGTTCGTGCGCCGGCTGCAGAAGCTGGGCGTGGCCGGCGGCGGCGCGGTGGCGCTGGTGGTGTTCGCCCTGGTGCTCGCCGGCCTCTCGCTCGTCGGGTTCGTGGGGATCTCGCTGCGGCAGGTGGCCTCCGAGATCCCCACCTACCGCACGCAACTGGAGGGGATCGCGGCCTCGGTCACGCAGATGGCGGCGGCGCGCGGGTTCGACGCGGCGGCGTACGTCAACAGCGCGCTCAGCGGGCCGCAGGTGGGGCGCGCCGTGCTGAACGTGATGGGCGAGGTGGCGTCGGCGTTCGGCAACATGGTGCTGACGCTCTTCATCTTCGCCTTCATGCTGGGCGGCATGTGGGAGATGGAGCGCCGCGCCAGCAAGCGCGCCCGCGACCACAGCCCCATGGCCGCGCGCTTCCTGGCGTTCTCGGAGACGCTGCGCGGCTACATCGGCGTGCGCGCGGCGCTGGGGCTGGTGGCCGCGGTGCTCGACTACATCGTGCTGGTGATCCTGGGGGTGGAGCACGCGCTGCTGTGGGGCGTGCTGTCGTTCATCCTGAGCTTCGTGCCGAACATCGGGTTCACGCTGTCGATGCTGCCGCCCACGCTGCTGGCGCTGCTGGAAGGGGGATGGGTGCGCGCGCTGATCGTGCTCGTCGCCTACAACGTGATCAACACGGTGATCGACAACGTCATCGGCCCGCGCTTCGTGGGGAAGCAGATGCAGATCTCGGCGCTGGTCAGCTTCCTGTCGGTGATCTTCTGGGCTTGGGTGCTGGGCCCCACGGGCGCGATCCTGGCCGTGCCGCTCACCGTGCTCCTCCGCGACCTGGTCGAGGCCCCCGCGGAATCGCAGCTCGTCGTCACTCCGGTGGATTGAACCACGAGGCTCACGCGGAGACGCGGAGGCGCGGAGAACTGATCGCGGCGGTGAGTTCTCCGCGTCTCCGCGCCTCCGCGTGAGAACAGGAAAGCCGGAGCCCCGCGGCGCGATCGAGGACGCGCCGCGGGGCTCGTTTGCGTGGGTGATGGGGATTACTCGAGCTCTTTCGAGCCGCGCAGCATCTCCCTCAGCTTCTTCTCGTCGAACGTGACGACCTGCTCCTCGGCGTCGGCTTCGTCGCCGGGGCGCTCGACGTAGCGCGGCGGACGATTGGGGTCCGAGAGGCAGTTGAACACGATCCGCGGCCGGATCGCCAGCCCGAAGTTGCCGCTGGAGGCGAACGCCTCCCACGTCAGCAGGTTCTCGTCCGTGAAGGTATGGCTCATCTCCGTACGTTCCTCGTCCCCTGTCCCGTCTCTCCCGCACCGCCGACGCGCTTCGCCAACTCCGTGCCGTACGCGGTGATAGATCCTTCGGCCTGCCGTCCACGGTGCCGACGCGACTCCAGTCTGGCCGGCCTCAGGATGACGTCGGGTCGGCGCCCGACTCAGCACTCAGCACTTCAGTGCCGCAGTCCGGCGTTCGACGCGAACTCCTCGAACTGCTTCCGCTGCTCGTCGCTCAGCTCCTCGGGAACGGTGACCTCGACGCGCACGTACTGGTCGCCGCGGCGGCCGCCCTTCTCCACGCCCTGGCCCTTGATGCGGAAGCGCGTTCCGCTCTGCGTGCCCTCGGGGATGCGCAGCACCACGCCCTTCCCGTCGACGGTGCGCACCTTGATCTTCGAGCCGAGCACCGCCTGCGCCACGTTGATGGGCACGTTCACGTTCAGGTCCAGCCCCTCGCGCTGGAAGAACTTGTCGGGCGTCACGCGCACGTTGATCAGCAGGTCGCCCGCCTGGCCGCCGCCCGCGCCCTTCTCGCCCTGCCCCGCGATCCGCACCTTCGAGCCGTTGTCGACGCCGGCGGGGATGGAGACGTTGACCGTCTTCTGCTCGCGCACCTGGCCCTGGCCGTGGCAGTTCTCGCAGGGCTCCTGCGGCACCTTCCCGCGCCCGTAGCAGTTGGGGCACGGCCGGGTGACGCCGAAGCCGCCCTGCCCGAAGGTGATGGTCCCCGCGCCCTTGCACTCGGGGCAGGTGATGATCTGCGTCCCCGGCTTGGCCCCCGTCCCCCCGCAGACGGGGCAGTCCTCCGTCACCGGCAGGGTCACGGTCACGGTGCCGCCGCGCGCCGCCACCTTGAACGGGATCTCGACCTGGTACTCGATGGTCTCGCCGCGCGTGGGGCCGCCAGGACGCCCGGGGGCGCCCCCGCCGCGGCCACGCTTCCCGAAGTCGAAGATCGAGCCGAAGATGTCGCCCAGGCCGCCGCCCAGGTCCAGGTCCTCGAAGCTGAAGCTGCCGCCGCCCGCCGCGCCGCCGGGGCGCGCCCCGCCCGGCCGGTAGCCGCCCAGTCCGCCGAACGCGCCGAGCTTGCGCATCTGGTCGTACTGCTTGCGCTTGCCCTCGTCGCTGAGGACCGCGTACGCCTCGGAGATCTCCTTGAACTTCTCGGCCGCCGAGGCGTTGTCGGGGTTGGCGTCGGGGTGGTACTGCTTGGCCAGCTTGCGGTACGCCTTCTTGATCTCGTCGGCGTTGGCGTTCTCGGGAACGCCCAGCACGCGGTAGAAGTCCTTCGTTGGTGTCGCCATGGTCTAGCCGAAAGTCGAAAGCGCGCGCGAAGGATCGTCCGCCGCGTGGATCGTGTCACCCGTGCTTCTTGACCACCACCTGGGCCGGGCGCACCAGCACGCCCTTGAAGCGGTAGCCCTTGCGATACACCTGCCCCACCGTGTCGTCCTCGTCGGCGCTCCCGGCGGGCATGGTGGTCAGCGCCTCGTGCTGCGTGGGATCGAACGGCTTCCCGGCCGCCTCGATCTCCTCCAGCCCGGCGGCCTCCAGCGCGCGCAGGAACTTCTTCTCCACCATCTCCGCCCCCTCGTGCAGCGACTGGGCGGGGGTGGTGGCCGGGTCGAAGTCGGCGATGCGCTGCAGGTCGTCGAGCGGCTCCAGCAGCCGCTCGGCCAGCTGCGCCTGGGCGCGCACCCAGCTCTCGGCGCGCTCGCGCTCCACGCGCTTGCGGTAGTTCTCGAACTCGGCCGCCAGCCGCAGGTGCCGGTCCTTCACGGCCTGCAACTCGGCCGCGGGGTCCGCCGCCGGCTGCGTCTCCGCCTGCGGCTCGGCCGCGGTCGCCCGGGTCTCGTCGGCGATCTCCGCCGCGGGGCCGTCGCCGGGCGCGGCGTGGCCGTTGGCCTTGCCGTTCGGCTTCTCGCCGCCGTCCGCGTGGTGCGCGCCGTGGCCGCGATGCCTGTGGTGATGCTTGTGGTCCGCCATCCGAATGTCCGCGGTCAGAAGGACAATGCCGTGAGGTTCACCCGCACCTACCCGGGGCCGGGTGAGCCGTTGATTCTAAGTCCGCCGTCAAGGCAAACACCGGTTTAGCAAGCCCGGTGCCCCGTTTTCGTGCCGCTTTGGCAGATTTCGAGAGGCCTGAACCCGCGTGGCGGCAGTCGCGCTCGAACTGCGGGTCTCACGCGGAGACGCGGAGGCGCGGAGAACTCACCGCCGCATCGCTTTCCTCCGCGTCTCCGCGGCTCCGCGTGAGATTCTCGACATCGGTCCCGACGCAGAACGGAGATCACCGCGTGGAAGATTCAATCCCCCGAAGTATCAGGATCTCCCTGATCTTCCCGATCCCCCGCCCCCTCCATCCGCGCCTCCATCCACGCGAGAAGGTCGGAGATGGGACGGTCGCGCTCGAGCTCGTTCAGCGACTCGTGGTGGAAGCCGGGATACTGCTTCACCGTCACGTCCCCACGCAGCCCCTCGGCGAAGCGCAGCGTGGCCTCCTCGCGCACGATGGTGTCCGCGCCGGGAACGATGAACAGCGTGGGCAGGGCGATGCGGTCGCGCTCGGCGAAGGCGTCGCGCATCGCCCGCACCATCTCCATGTACAGCCGCGGGGTGATCCTGTCATGCACGCGTGGGTCGTCGCGGTACGCGCGGACGTACGCGGAGTCGTGCGTCAGCTCCGCGGGGTCGACCTCGTTGGAGATGGGGACCCAGGGGAGATACTTCGACAGCACGCCGGAGAGCGCCGTCTTCCACCGCGCCGCCTCCTTCGCGATCCCCAGCAGCGGCGCGGAGAGGACGGCCCCGCGCAGCGGCACCGCCGGCGGAGACTCGAGCCAGCGGATGGCGATCAATCCCCCCAGCGAGTGGCCGAGGAGGAAGAGCGGGACCTCGGCCGGCGCCACCTCCGCGAGACGCCGCGCGAAGGCGTCGAAGTCCTCCGTCAGCGCCTCCCACCGCGGCGTGTGGCCGCGAATCCCCCCCGACCGCCCGTGCCCGCGGTGGTCGAGCGCGTGCACCTCGATCCCCCTTGGAGCGAGATCCCGCGCCAGCGCGGCGTAGCGGCCCGCGTGCTCGCCCAGGCCGTGGCTCAGCAGCACCACGGCGCGCGGGCGCTCGACCGGCCAGGAGAGGGAGTGGAGGAGGACGCCGTCCGCGGCGCGGAAGGTGGCCGAGGCGTCGGGCGGCGGAAGGAGGCCGTCGCTCACGCGCGGCTCAGGGCGCCGCCTTCCGCTGCAGCTCGAGCGTGCGGAAGGACTTGAGGTAGACGGCCAGCGACCAGACGGTGAGGATGACGGCGATGGAGAGCGAGACGATCACGAAGATGCGGTGGAAGGGGATCCAGAAGCCGTTCCAGAACCGCGTGTCCCACCCGAACTCGCGCGACGCCGACCAGAGCGCGTACCAGAAGATGATCGCGCCGGTGGCGATGTTCTGGAACACCGCCTTCAGCTTCCCCGCGCGCCCCGCGGCCAGGATGATCCCCCGCCGCGCCGCGTAGCCGCGGAACACGGTGATGAACAGCTCGCGCCCGAAGATGATGGCCAGGATCCACCACGGCAGCTTCGCGTCCGCACCGCCGAACCAGGCGAACGGCGTCTCCGGCTCGCCGCCGTGCGAGAGCCAGTAGAAGGGGATGAAGGTGGCCGCGAGGAGGAGCTTGTCGGCCAGCGGGTCGGCCAGCTTGCCAAAGTCGGTGACCAGGTTGCGGCTGCGCGCCAGGCGCCCGTCGACCAGGTCGGAGAAGGCGGCGATGAGGAAGACGATGAAGGAGGCCAGCCGCACGCCGAACCCGTCGGTGAGGATCATGGGTGCCAGCAGCACCGCCAGCGCGATCCGGCCCAGGGTGATGGCGTTCGGCAGGTTCAGCCACGGCATGGGCTTGGCGGCCTCCACCCGGTCAGCTCAGCGACTTGATCACGAGCTTGCTCACCGCCTTCAGCGTGTCGAACACCCCGATCCCGCGCGTGGCCACCGCCTCGAAGTGCGGGATGCGGTTGGGGTTGAGCTGCGCCTCGAGCTCCTGCAGGCTGGAGGTGTTGGGAAGGTCGCGCTTGTTGTACTGGATGACGAAGGGGATCTCGCGCAGGTCCAGCCCGTACTCGGCCAGGTTCTCGTAGAGGTTGTGCATGCTCTCGATGTTGGCGTCGAGCCGCTCCACCTGGCTGTCGGCCACGAACACCACCCCGTCGACCCCCTTCAGGATGAGCTTGCGGCTGGCGTTGTAGTACACCTGCCCGGGCACGGTGTAGAGGTGGAAGCGCGTCTTGAAGCCGCGGATGGCGCCGAGGTCCACCGGGAGGAAGTCGAAGAAGAGCGTGCGCTCGGTTTCCGTGGCCAGCGAGATCAGCTTGCCGCGGGTGTTGGGCGCCACCTTCTCGTACACGTACTCCAGGTTGGTCGTCTTCCCGCACAGACCCGGGCCGTAGTACACGATCTTGCAGTTGATCTCGCGCGAGGCGTAGTTGATCATCGACATGTTCGGCCGCCTTTCTACAGGTCGCCGAACAGGCGGTCGATCTCGTCCTCCGCCTCGTCCACGAAGGCGCTCTCCACGCGCGCGCTCTGCGGCGCGGCGGCCGAACGGTCGAACATCTCGCGGAAGATCTCGGCGAGCTCGCGGACCACTCCCTTCACCTTGATGCGGATCATCCCCAGGGTCGTGCGGTTGTCGAAGAGCACCACCAGGATCACCCGGCGGGCCACGTCGGCCAGGTACATGCTCTCCTTCTCGCCCTGGTGGAAGAGCGAGGAGAACTCGTGCTCGCCGATCATGCTGGCCAGCTGGTCGTTGGCCGAGAAGTCGGCCGCGGCCAGCGACGAGAAGGCCACCGAGTCGAAGTCGGGCTTCTCGCCCGCGGTGGTCACCAGCTGCCCCGTGCGGTCCACGAGCAGGGCGCAGCGGGCGTTGGAATCGTAGAGGAAGCCCTGCAGGAGCCGGTCGATGCGCTGGAAGTCGCGCTCCTCGAAGCTCCAGCTGCTGGCGCCGCCGGCCATCAGGCGACCTCGCTCTCGCGGGTGGCCAGCTCGCCCTCGAGGCGCAGGAGCACGGCCTGCGCGCGCTTGCGCAGCAGCGGCCGCGGCTCCCAGGCCAGGAAGTCGCGCAGCAGCAGGATGGCGTCCACCGAGGCCGGCTCCCCGCCGATGTACTCCAGCGCGGCGAGGCGGCGCAGCGGATGCGGCGAGAAGAGGTCGCGGCGATGGCGGCTGATCTGGTCGCGGACCAGGAACACGCCGATGGCGGCGGCAGCGGCCACCGCGAGCAGCGCAACGGCCGTGGTGCGGAGGACTCGGTTGTTGCTTTCCATGACCCCGGGTGAACGCGGCTGTGCCAGGGAGGGTACGCGGGTCAAACTAACGGGCGCTCCAAAAAAGCGAAATGGCGGCGGTACGCCATCGCGCCCGCCGCCATGTGATCATTGCACGGCTCGTTCCCGGCGGCCGCGAAGGGCGTGCGCGGGGGCCCGTGCTCCGCCGGCCGTGAGCCGGTCCGGCGCGGCTACAGCTCCCGGCGGCCGGCCAGCGCCTC